>NZ_DBOUKL010000036.1:0-14978 GCF_059755995.1 Thermosphaera sp.
CCTGAAGGAGGGCGCCGGCCGGCCACGCCGGAAATCCCGGGTTCAAATCCCGGCCGCCGCACTCATCCTAATAAGCGAAGACGATCTGGATGTGGTGTTTCAACGCGTGGATCTTCCGAGAAATAAGGTTTAAATAGCCTGTTATTGTAGAAAATGTTAGGTTTGGTGAACCTAATGGTCTCTGTGAGCGTGTTGCCCGCCCTCACCCCTTACCTCCTGGTTTTCGGAGCTTTCACTCTAGTGTTTTTCAAGGTGTTTAAGGCTAGGAAGGTGTTTTCAAGGATTTACGCTCTTGGCTATGTTTCCGCATCCTTCATCTTTTCCTTATCAACTTACTTAGCGGTGAGGGATTCCGGCATCCTCTATTATGAGCTCGGAGGCTTCCCTCCTCCCATAGGCATCACATACGTTGCCGACGAGTTTTCAGCCTTCCTAGCGGTCATCGCGTCAGGCCTGGGTCTTCTCCTATTTCCCCTAATACCTGTTCTACAGCCTGAGAGTGACGAGTACTACCTGGCCCTGTACCTAGGCCTCCTGGCAGGGTTCACCGGGGTCTTGTACACAGGAGACTTGTTCAACATGTTCGTGATGATGGAGGTGATGCTGGTTTCCACCTACGGGCTTATAGCGCTAGGAGGTTCTAAGCAATCTTATAGGTCCGCCTTCGACTACGCCATGGTTGCAGGCGTAGGCGGTCTTCTCTTCTTCATGGGGGCGGTTCTAATATACTTCGCCACGGGAACCCTTAACATTGGTCACATGGGTTTGATACAGCAGGGTTTCACAGCATGTAGCAGGGGGCTTTCTCAAAACCCTGTCGAAGCCTTGCAAACCCTTTCTCTTTTACTTTTCTGGGGACTGGTTGTGGATGAGGCTCTCGTACCACTCCACTTCTGGCTTCCCCCAGCCTACTCCTCCACGGGGCCGGTGACGGCCTCGCTTCTAGCAGGGGTTTCCGAGGGAGTTGCATACTACGCGTTGACCAGGATTGTCTACACGGTTTTAAACGGGTTGAACCCTATTCTAGAATACTCTTTAAGAATCCTTGGAATAGCCAGCATTGTAATAGGGGGTTTGGGAGCGCTATACTCTAGGAGCTTTTCAAAAACCATATCCTACACCGTGGTAATGGATTCGGGCTATGTTGCAATAGCACTGTCTCTCGGACCACCTGGCGTAGAAGTGGCCTTAGCCTACATACTGGCCCATGCAGTAGTGAAGCCCCTGCTCTTCTTAACGGCAGGCTGGGGTAGGAGTTCATACGGTACTGACGTGTTCGAGAACGTTGAGGGCTCTCTCAGGTCTTCGAGAATACTTCAAGCTGGATTAATAGTTGGAGCGGCAGCCGTGACAGGGCTGCCCCCTACCATTTTCTTCATCGCTAAGCTAGGTGTTTACGTAAACCTCTTCAACTCTTTGAACGCGGACGTGACTGTTCCGCTGGCTCTTTTCACCTCGCTTGCTGGATCACTTCTTGCTTTAACAGCTTTCATTAAAGCAGTATCGGCGATGATTCTTGCTCCTCCAAGGGAGGGTTTGAAGCTTGTTCCCAAAGCCCTTAAAACCTATCTACTGCTCCTCACTGCTCTCACAATAGTGCTCGGAGTTGTCTACGCTTTCTCGATCGAACCATTAATCTCATCGGCTTCAAACTCGATAACGGCTGGAAGGATTGACTACCTCTCAGAGATAAGCGGAATCCTGTATTGCGAGGGTGGTTCGCTATGAGCTTGCTTGACAAGCTTGTTAAATGGGCGCGTAGCAGGAGTATGTGGATGATACACTACTGCTCAGCATGCGGAGCGGTGGAGTTTCCTCCCATAGTAATGTCTCCTTTAGACTGGGAGAGATACGGGTACATGCCTGCACCAACCCCTAGGCAGAGCGACCTCTACGTTGGAATGGGCTATCTAACCAAGAAAACGGTTAAGCTATTCCTCAATATGTATAGGCAGGTTCCAGAGCCCAGGCTGGTTGCGGCTGGATGCAACTGCACCGCAACAGGCGGGTTATACTGGGACAGCTACGCCACCTACAAGAGGCTTGACGAGTTCGTGGATGTTGAGGGATGGGTTCCAGGCTGCATGCCAATGCCTGACGACTACTTCAGCATGCTGGAGTATTTAAGGAGGAAAATCGCCACCTCCGGGCTTGAGACACATGTTTCACGGATAAAGCCTGATGCTTTCGAGAAGATAGCAAGGTATGAGGAGCTTGAGAAGCAGTGGCTTAAGGAGTACCTGGATAAGGCTTCTAAGCAAGCGGGCGAACCCGTTAACTATGTTTTCAACCCGTCATACCCCGAGTGCTACGAAGCCTCCGCTAAGCATAAAATCTGCAAGCTAAGCGTTGAAAGAGAGAAGTTAAAGATGGTTTTGAAAGAGCTTAAGGATCAAGGGTTCAGCCTCTTCATCAACATCAACACGGTTGACTACCCTGATAAAGGAGTGATAGAGCTCTACTATATTCTTGAAAACCCTGGGACAGGCGAGCAGAAATGGGTTAAAACATACACTCCGAGGGCGAATCCCACCGTTGAAAGCGTGCACGACATCTTCCCCCTAGCCCTCTACATTGAGAGAGAGGTTTACGAGATGATGGGTGTTTTATTCGAGAACCACCCCTTGCTTAGAAAGTGGATACTTGAAGGCAACTGGGAGGGACCCCCGCCTCTTAGGAAGGATGTTGACACGGCGGGCTTCGTGGTTAAAACAATGTATGGAGGCTACAAGTATGGAAGGTAGTGGCTACCAGGTAGTCTACTTCGGACCCCAGCACCCCGGGGTTCCCGGCAACATTGCCTACAAGCTCTGGCTGGACGGTGACAGGGTTGTTAAAGCAGAGGTTGTCCCGGGATTCCTCCACAGGGGTTTTGAAAAAATGATGGAGAACAGGACTTGGGAGATGAATGTTGCAATGAGCTACAGGTTCTGCGTCGAAGACCCTGACCACCTTGAAATCGCCTACTCGCTAGCTGTTGAAGATATTTACAAGGCTGAGATACCTGAGAACGCTAAATGGCTCAGGATGATCCAGGCTGAAATGGGCAGGATAGCATCCCACCTGTTCTGGAGCCACTTCATAGGCGGGAGCATTGGCCTGCGGACCCCGGCCTACTGGGCTGTCGCCGCTAGGGAGGAGATTCTGAAATGGTTCGCGAGGATTTCCGGGCACAGGGTTTACCACAACCTCAGCGTACCAGGAGGCATCAGGTACTCGCTCCCAGAGAACTTTAAGGAGGAGACAACGCGCGTTGTAGAGTTCGTGGAGGAGAAGGCCAGGGATGTGGAGGAAGCTTTACTGGGAAACAGCATTTTCAAGGCCAGGTTGAAAGGACTGGGCAAGCTATCGATTGAGGATGCTTTAAACCTGGGGGTTACTGGCCCCGTGCTGAGGGCTTCAGGGCTGAGGTATGATTTAAGGGTTCACGCACCCTACTTAAACTATGACAAGGTAAGGTTCGAGGTACCTGTCGGAGCATCGGGCGACTCCTACGACAGGGCTGTCGTAAGGTTCAAGGAGATACATCAATCCCTCTTAATAATAAGGCAGGCGCTCGACGAGGTTAGGCCCGGCGAGCCCCTCAGGGTTAAGCTCGGGCTCACCGCTCCCGTAGGCGAGGGAGTAGCCAGGGTTGAGTCAGCAAGGGGCGAGTACATGATCCACATCATCAGCCAGGGAGGCAGGAAGCCCTACAGGGTGAGGCTGAGAAGCATGTCAATGCCTCTTCTAACAACAGTGGTTGACCACATTGTCTCCAGGGAAGAGGTGACTATTGCCGACTTCCCCGTGATCCTTGCATCCCTGGACCCCTGCCCGCCCGACCTGGACAGGTGATTCGCATGGTGTTGCCTACACTGGTTAAATCCTTGAAACACCTTGCCAGCAAACCCTACACCCGTCTAGTCCCGAGGAAGTCAAACCCGTTTAAAACAGAAAGGATTAGGGGAGCCCATGTCCTAGACATGCTTAAATGCACCGGCTGTAGCATGTGCCAGCAGGTCTGCCCGGCAGCATGCATAGACATGGTTTCAGTTGAAGGCAACTACCCCCAGAACCCTAGGAGGAGATTCCCGAGAATAGACCACTCAAAGTGCACTTTCTGCGGACTTTGCGTTGAATACTGCCCGGTAGGAGCTCTCTCGATGACCACTGTCACAGGCTACGAGCTATTCACCACAAACAAGGACACTACTTTCAAACAGCCTCTACAGCTCAAGGAGCCGTTGGGCAGGGTTACAGTGACCAAGGAATTGTTCACCAAGGCTTACAGCGGGGGTGCTCTCTCAAAAGGCGAGGCAACCACAAGCAAGGGTGAGGAGTAATGGTAGCGGTGGAATCCCTGGCCTCTGTAACCCCGTTTCTAATAGGATTGTTCACCGTGGCGATGATCGTTTACTCAATAAGGGTTTTCACCTCGAAAAACCTCGGTGACGCTGTCCTAGCTATTGACGCGTTAACGGTTGACTTGATCGTTTTAATGATGCTTGTCGCCCTGCACTACAGGTCTCCCTACCTGTTAGTGGGAGTTATACCGCTCGGCGCCTGGATATTCCTGCTCGACCTTATCGTTGCGAAATACCTGGAGAAGAGGTGGGCTAGGTGATTGATCAACTGCTTTTCTACCTGGGCATCAGTCTCCTCGCTGTCGGCGGAGTATTGGACATAGTCGCGTCCTTAGGCTTCTTCAAGTTTAAAGAGTTCTACACTAGGCTCCACGCTGCCACCGTAGGAGCCATCGGGGGAGGCTTCTACCCGCTTATAGGCGTAGCGTTTACAGTCCTAGGGCTCGATGTTGAATTCTGGCTTAAAGCCGTGTTCTCAGGGGTATCCCTGGTCGCTGCAGCTGTTATAGCCCTGGGTGTTCCAGCAGGCTCCCATGCCCTTGCAAGGGGGGTTTACAGGTCGAGGGAGGCTGAGCCCAGCGTGGTTGCGGACAGGTTGAGGGAGGATTTGGAGAAGGGTGAGAAGAAATGATAATGCTTATCCTCGCATCCTTAGCTGCAACCCTTGCCTTGATATCAACAATAGTGGTTGTCCAGGAGAAGGATGTTGCCAAAGCCGTGGTGTTGGCTGGTGTTGAATCCGTGTTCTACGCTCTCATACTTTCAATCTTCCTGGCGCCTGACCTGCTAATAGCCTACGTTGCCATAGGCCTTGGGCTGAACACGGTTATACTTCTCTACGTGCTCTCGAAGGGTGAGAGGTATGAGGAGGCTTGAGGTTTTAATCCCGGTTTCGATAGGGGTTTTGATTTTCACGCTGGCTTACTCTCTGGGAATGCTCAGCCCTGAAAGAGGGCTCACGGGCTTAGCTGAAACGCTTCTCACAGTCATACCTCTCCAAAGCTCCATCCTTACTTCAATGAGTTTCGAAGTTGTTACAGCAGTAATATGGGATCAAAGAGGGTTTGACACGTTCTTCGAGACAAGCGTCCTCTTCCTAGCAATAGTTGCATCCCTCTCATTAATAGCTGGAACCCGTCAGGCGATTGCTAAAACCCAAGCCTCCACAGTGATAGTTAGGCTTGTGTCAAGGATTCTCGCACCGGTCATAGTTGTTGTAAGCGTATCTGTCGCCGTCCACGGGCATGTAACACCCGGGGGAGGCTTCCAAGGCGGCTCGGTATTTGTCGTAGCCCCGCTGATTTTAATGCTGGCTTTCTCAAGCCAGCGTTTAACCATGCTAGGGTTCAAAGGCGAGAGGCTCTTATTCCTGAGAGCCCTCGGCGTATCGTTGATCGGTTTAACCGGGTTGCTACCAGTTATATACTCTAGAGCTGTGAACGTGGAAGCATACTTGTTCCAGAACCTGGGGAAGCCTGGGACAGGCTTCAGCTACCCAGCTCTCATAGAAACCCCGTTTTTCAAAATGCTACTCTCGGGCTCCATATTTATTTATAACATTGCCGAATACCTTGCAGTCTTAACGGGCTTCACTCTCGCACTCTACTATTTAACCGCAGAGTTTGAGAAGGGAGGTGTTGGCAAGTGATCGAGGAGGCTTTATGGTACTATATAGGCTTCACATTGACCCTGACAATAGGGTTCTCTATCTACGGCATCGCCTCCAGGCCCCACCTGGTTAAGAAAATGGCTCTGTTCACAATCCTCGGCGACGCGATATACGTGCTCCTAGTATACCTTGGCTACACGCTATCGTCAACCACCCCGCCAGTCTACCCCGGCGGAAGTCTCGAGAACCCTGTGTTCCCTGAGGCTGGTCAAATCTCCATGTTCTCCGCAGGAAGCGTTGACCCTGTTCCACAGGTCCTGATAGTCACCGCAATAGTCATCGGCTTATCAGTCTTACTGCTCCTAGCTGCAATCTCCATCCGGATTGCAAGGGAGTATGGTTCTTTGATAACGACTAAGTTGAAGGAGGTTGAGAGCGGTGGGTAAGGTTTCCGCTATAATTCCAACCCTACTGCTAGCCTTAATATACCTGGTTTACACAGGCTCCTACGGGGTGCTAGAGGTTGGTATAGCCCTGCTAACCGGCCTAGGCGTGTCGCTACTGCTTGGGCAGGACCTTGTGAGAAACCCTGGGAAGCTCTCGATAGCAAGGTTTTCCAGGGCTGTAGCCTACCTTGTCAAATACTTCACTGTTGTAGAGGCTAAGGCTCATTGGGAGGTGATTAAGCTCATTCTTAAGCCTAGTGCTAAATACAAGCCAGCTATTGTAAGAGTTCCCTACGGTGTTAGCAGCGAGTACTCGATTGTCTCAATAGCGAACTCGATAACAAACACTCCGGGAACAGTGGTGATCGATGTTGACGAGGATAGGAAGCTGTTCTATGTTCACTGGATCAACGCCCAGGCCCTCGAGGACCAGGAGGCTAGGAAAAGTGTTTCCGAGGTGTTTGAGAAAGACGTATCTAAAATCTTCGAGTAGCAGGTGGTTATGATGGATGTGTACGAGTTCACCATAATATATACTGGGATGGCGGTCTTAACAGGGCTTACAGTATATCTCGTTTTCTACGTGGTTTTTCAGAAACTAGCCGCTTCTAAAACACCTGAGCAGAGAGATGATGTATCAGGTTTAATAGTGATGGGAGGCTTCGTTGTTGACGAACCCCTTAGGCTCTCAGCGATCAGGATTCTCAAGGACATTCTTAGGAGAGCGCTGGGGAGGAGGGTGCTGAGGCTTGAATCCTTCAGCCGAGAAATCAGTTCATGGTACCTGCTCGCGCTTATTTTCCTCGCAGCCCTTGTCGCTGCATCCTTCCTGCTGGGGTGGTAGTGGATGGCCGGCATCCTAGATCTCATAATCCAAGCGCTGGTCTACCCGGGCCTAGTCTTCACCATAATCCTAATAATATTTACTCAGTGGCTGGCTCGAAAACTATCGGCGAGAATACAGTTCAGGAGGGGCCCTATTCATGCCGGCCCTGCCGGTATACTGCAACCTCTAGCAGATCTCTTAAAGCTGGTGGCTAAGAGGGACATGGTTAACAAGTACTCGCTAATGCACAGCCCTGTAATCGTTGTAAGCCTTGGGATAGGTGTCTTAATAGTAGCCCAGCTTGCACTACCCGTGGCTTACAGCCCGATCTATGCGAGATACGATGCTATAGCAGTGCTCTACTTCCTCCTCATAGCTCCCTTTGCAATAGCATACCTTGCAGTGGCTCACCCAAACCCCTACACAACCATTGGCGCTGCCAGGTTCCTCGCAGTCCTCGCCGTCTCAGAGCCTGTTTTCGCCGCATCCCTCTTAGTTCCGCTGATAATCTCCTCGAGAACAGGAGGCGATTTCAGCATCTACCTCACCTCTCTGAGAGCGGCTGGTGCTTGGACATCCGGGTTTTCAGAATCAATAGCGATGATCCTTGCAACAATATCGGGCTTCCTAGGCATGCTCGGAGCCCTCATGGTTAAGCCTTTTGACACTGCGGAGGCTGAGTCTGAAATATACTGGGGGGTTTTTACAGAGCTCGGCGGCCCCAGGCTTGCCTTCGGCTTCTTCCTCAAGTTCGCTGAAAGAATCGTTATGCCAATGATATTTGCAGTATTGTTCCTAGGAGGAGTCTGGCCTGCCGACCCTTCAAACTGGATGGCCTCAGCGCTCGTGGTTTACCTGAAAACCATAGTGGTTTTCACAATCCTGGTGGTCGCTGACTCGATCCTTCCAAGGTATAAGCCAGAGCAGGCTGTAGCGTTCCTGCTGAAATATGCTTACCCGCTGGCTGTGGCAGCGATTCTTCTATCGCTAGTCTAGCCTCGGCGCTGGAAGAACCATGAGGTGTCGAAAGGCCTAGCTCTTCTAACCCCGCTCTCCAACAATGCGTGAGAGATTAACGGTAGGGCTATTGTAGCGTCAACGTAAACAGTCCTCTTCCTTGCAACAGGAGATACCTTACCCCAGCTCACAGCTTCTTCAAGGGTTGCCCCGCTCAGCCCTCCCCACTGGGGCGCATCGGTTGTGAACTGTACAACGTATTCGAGAGACTTGTAGTAGTCGTGAACCCCTTCCTCATACTCTCCTATGAGGGTTTGCGCCACGGTGACGAGGTTGACGTAGTCCTTGGGAACCCCTCCCCCTACGTATATTGCTGAGAGCTTTCTGGAGCGCTTCCCCAGCTCGACAATATCGCTGAAATCCTTCACCATGTCTATTACAACCTTGTGTCCCTTCCTGTAGGCGAGGAGGGTTGCCATACCGTAAGCACTGTCAACTAGGGCTGGGGAGAAAACGGGTACTCCAGCCCTGTATGCTGCTGAGACAATGCAGTCTATTCCTTTCTCGCTAAGCCATTTACCGAACTCGTGTAGGAATTCAGCGGTCGAGAAGGGCTTTCCCGGCGGGAGTGTTTCGACGAACTCTCCTATGAGCTTCTCCATCTCCCTGTACTCCAGCTCGCTTGCCACGGTATCGTAGAATCTGTCGTACTTGTGTTTCAACAGCTTCTCATCGTCAACGGTGGGCAGGGTTTTATAGTATTTAAACCCCATTGCCTCGAAAATATCCTCGCTAATGACCGCTCCTGTTGAGACGACGATGTCAACATACCTCTGCTCCACAAGCCACTTCACAATCCTCCACATCCCGGCCGTGCTGAGCGAGCCGGCCAGGCCTAGGAAAATAGTGTTCTCGGGGTCCTTGAACATTTCCAGCAAAACCTTGTAGGCCTCCCCTAAAGCCCTCCCCTGGAAGGCTGTGTCAGCCATTGCCAGGAGCAGTTCGTGTATGCTCCTCTTCTCAACGCTTAAGGATTTAACCTCTCCGAGTATAAAGCTTAAATCATCAGGTAAGCCTGCCTCGTGCAATCCGTCTCAACCGTGAAAACCCTATATCGCATGGTTTTTTAAATGTTTCCAGGTCAGTCCGCTGAAAGATCATCATTTCTCAGTTTCTAGCGGTTTCATCAAGCCTTGAGATGGGGCCGCGGGGATTTGAACCCCGGGTCACGGGGGCCCAAGCCCCGCATCCTAGCCAGGCTAGACTACGGCCCCCTCCTTACTATCATGATAAACCATGACCTTATTAAAAACTTAAGAATGACTACGGGTTTCCCCGTTATCAGAAAGGTTGGGAGGTAGTTTAAAAAATTATACTGGCGGGGGAAGGGCTGGGCTGGGTTGAGGGGTTGCCGGCGGGGGTGGTTGCATGGTGCTGTATTTTCTGACGGCGTCTCCCAGCGCTACGTACATGAGAATGTATGCGATGAATGATAGGATTGGGATGAATATTCCTATGATGAGGAGGATGCCTGCTACCAGGTAGAGGCTGTTGCCCTCGCTCGAGTTGAGGTTGAAGCATAGGATGATCATTCCAACGTATCCAAGTATCAGCAGGATGTAGCCTATTAACACTAGGAGTATTCCAATCAATATCAACGTCAGGATTACACCTATGATGACTAGTACTAACCCCCAGATGAAGCCTATCCTGATCAACGTGGCGGCTGTCGAGTACTCGGGCCGGGCTTTCCTAAGCTCTTCTACCCCAGGGATGAATTTCCCGTAGAAACCCCACAGCCACAGTACTCCTCCTATTAAGACTCCTACCACGCTGGCCAGCAACACCCCTAATGCTGAGGCACCTCCTCCATCGCCGCTGGAGGCGGTGGAGGCTAGCATCCCGAAGAGAAGGAACATCAGGGAGGCCCCGGCTAAGACTGAGCCTATGATACCGTAGAGAAGGCCTTCACGCATCTTGCTGAAAGAACCCGCTAAATCAGCCTGTGATGAAGGCGTGACAATCATAACATGCACCTCTATTATTACTTACGATTCAAAGCTATATTAACGTTTAGAAGGTGTAATGGAGAACACTCCCCAATCCCGTGACGGGCTGTCGAGGTAAACACTTATAAACAAGACAACATAATCCCAATACTGAGGAGGGCCCGTTGCCTAGCCAGGATAGGGCGCCGGCCTCCTAAGCCGGAGGCCCGGGGTTCGAATCCCCGCGGGCCCGCGTTCTCTTAAAAACACCAGCATTAAACACCAGGTTTTCACATCAAAATCAGCATACGAGACGTTAGTTCCCCATCCTAAGAGTGTTCTAAGGCTTAAAAAGAAGTGTTGATACAGGCTCTGCAATCACGCCAAGAAAGGCTGGATGCCTCCAGTCCTAAACCAGCCTATCAGGTATGGAGTAAATACATTGTGAAAACATGAAGAAGGCCTGGATTCCCTATGTTTAGAGCGGTTGAAAACTTCGAATGGCCGGTCCCTGGATTACACAGTTTCGACGAAACTTTAAAGAAGGGGAATCCCTGGATTACGCGGCGATTCTGGGAAATAACCCGGCACGGAGGTGCCTGCTTGATCCCGGGTAAACTTCAGCATCAACAAACCCCCTCCCGTGTTTAGAGCACTGAGCATTTACCGGAAATAGGCGTCTAAACGCGTTTGCTCCTGAATGCTCAGGAATGGATGCTTAAGGTTCGCGGAAAACCTGGGATTTTATATTAAATGCTTTTATACAATATATACCTAAAATAATATTTAGAGAGGTTGAATACTCGTGAGTATTAAACCTATCCCTATTTTAACTCTCCTAATCCTGCTAACAACTCTAACCCCGCTTGCAGCATCACCAGATCCTGTGGGCGTTCACGGCGACTTCCCGCATGCCAGGGTAGTTGTCACAGAAGTGGTGGACGGGGACACGTTCTGCATATCCCCGCCGGTCTACGTAGGGGGAGAGTACAGGACGGTTGTCAGGCTAGCAGATATTGACGCGCCGGAGCTTGATACCTCTGAAGGACAGCAGGCAAAGCAGGCCTTAACCAATCTACTAGCACAGCATGGAGGAGTAGTATATCTGGACATAGACAAAGCTGGGGGCGTAGACGGTGAAGGAAGAGTTATAGCAGTAGCCTATGTAAGGGAGAACACAACCCACTTGTTAAACGTAAACAAGTGGATGATTGACAACAACCACGCTGTAGTAGAGGACTATCCAAACGACTTTGATCCTTCACAGTGGAACCTGTACATAGAATACCCGATACAAAATGAGAAACTACCAACCATAACCAGGATACCCCTGCACAGTGGGGCAATAGCTAACAGTACTTCCTGGGGTGTTAGAGTAGCCGTCACACCTGATGGAAACTACATTGGAGTAGCATTCTCGGATTACGGTGGAGACTATACACTGCATGTTAGAATACTGGACAGAGAGGGGAACATCGTCAACAGCTACGACTACGGTCCAGATAAGGGATCTGACTGGTACGCCAACGTATGGCGCGGGATGTTGGACATAGCGGCTAATGAAACAGGCTTCATGGTAGCGTGGACAAACCTCACCAGAAGTGGTAATAGTAGAGTTGTACTGTACAGCTTCGTGCCAGTAACAGGCACTCCTACACAGCCACAACATATCTACCTGGATACTTATCAGAACCATCCGTTAGTCGCATTCTTCGAACACTCCAACGGCACTAGATGGTGGATTATAGGTACGGCAAGCAGACCACCTCTGTATCCAGGTATACATTAAACCTCTTAGACTTGACGCCCCAATATACCAACAGATTCGCTAATGTAAATCTAGCTGGAGCACCTGCGGCTGACGTAAAGATTGGAGTAGACGTTATGGGCGGTTTAATATTTGATAATGTAACCAAATCGTTCCTCGTAGTTGCTAGGAATAAAACAACCGATCACAACATCATAGGTATTCATGGAAATTCTCATAGTACATTAGGCTTCTTTATATTCACCTACACCATTGACTCCAGGACCGGTGATCAAGGGCCAGAGCCTGATATGACTGGTAGCTACTCCTACTACAACGTCTACCCAATGTACACTGCACTGCTCGGTAGTGGCCGTTACTTGTTGACCGCTTATAATGAAAACTCCAGCGCGCTGGCATACGCTGTTTTCGATTTAGATACTAAGATTGTATCTCGCATATCTTTGTATGATTATGGTTCCGCTACAACCTATTACCCGTGGATTGCGGGAGGTAGCGGGAAGTGGTTGCTTGCCTACAGTGCAAGAGGCTATGTTAACATCACGCTGGTTAGTCCTGATGGCTCGAACACGGGCCTGGTCTCCCTGGCTGACAGGAGCTCCAGCTATGTTAGAGTAGCCTATGATGCAGGAGCAGGGTTGTTCCCTGTAGCGTACTCGGTAAGGGATCTCGGCACGAGCAACTACGACCTGTTCCTGGCACTGGTCGGGGAGGACGGCGGCATCGGGAGTTTCGTCATACCGGTTAGCACAGACGATAGCGTTAGCAATATACCGGTGAACATGGTTGTGTTGCCAGGCGGATCACCTGGAACAGTGGTAGTCTTTGCTGTAGAGGGCAACGATCTCGTCGCATACTACGTGTCGAGCAATTATCCGGAAACCCTGCAGCCAATGCCTATTCCTGAGCCCGTCATCGTTTCACTAGCAGTTGCCGGCACCGGCGGAGCATTAGTAACATATATACGAAGAAGATTGAAGAGGAGTAAGCTCTCTTTCACAAACCTTTTTTAACACCCATTCCCGACTTCTTATCTGCCCAAGCAGCCCGGGACTGCTTGGAGCGCTGTGGAAAAACCCTGCTATGTAATCTTAATGGTTGCGCGACTGGGAAACGTCCAAGGCCCGCCCTCTCTGTAGCTGACCAGGGAATTATACTACTCTGGGTTTAGGGAGGCGTAAGACGTGAAACCACTGCATCAATTGGTTGCCGCTGGCTCAGGGGCTCGGGTAGGCTTGGAGTTTTTTCTTAACAACCTTGTGTTTTCTTTCAGCAGCTACTAGGCCTATTGCCGTGTTGTATAGTGTGAGTGCTGTTATCAACGGGTCCAGACGGATCCCCCAGGGAGTGTAGTTGAGGAGGAGGCCTATCAAGGGGATTACGGCGAGGGATAGGCCTATTGAGAGTGCGAGTCTTTCAAGGGGTTTTAAATCATCCTCACCTGGGTACAAGGCCTCTACGAGTACGTATCCTGGTAGGAAGAGAACGTATACTGTCCCGAGCAGGTACCTCAGCGGTGTTAGAGTAGGCATGATGCCGCTGGCGTAGACTGTGGCTGCCGTTGCGATGGTTAAGATGATCAGGGTCCAGAACCATGCGGAGTAGTCTAGCCTGAGGATGTAGCTTCCAAGGGTTTTAGGAGGATCGGGGTCCACCAGCCTTATCCTTCCACGTGAGGCATTCTCGTAAGCAGTTTTCAGCGCTTTCCACCTGCTCTTCTTCCCTAGCTTCGCAACATACTCCTCTAGAGTGATCTCGCGCTTCATAACTACCACTGTGTAACGTTCACGTATAGGTGAACCCACCTGCCAGTGTAAACCCAGCCCTCCCCAGTATTGTGAACCCAGAGCTCGAAAACCAGTGCAACCCTGGAGGGAAGGGTGGGGGAGTACACTGGGATTTTAACAGGGGTTTCCCACGACTCGTTGTGAGCTAGAACCAGCCTCCATTCCTTGAGAACCGGGGCTGGCGACTCCGTGGTGTTCGAGGGTAGGGTTTCACCCGTTGCGATCTTGTAGACTACTTTAAAATACCCTGTGCGTCCCAGGTTGTTGAACACGTATATGCACAGGTCCAGTGTCGACCCGTTGAGAACATTGCTAGGGTACTCCCCTATTTTACAGTCCTGGTTGAGCAGGCCGATTGCCGTGAAGGGTTCAGGGTTCTCCGGCCTCAGAATCAAGGCTATCCCGAGCACAGCACCGATGATCGAGACAGCGAGGACTACGGCGAATACTTCCTCATCCATGATCATGCTAATACTCCCTCACAACCCACTTCCTCCTGGTTTTAAACCATAAGTAGATGTAAGCGCGTGGAAGCAGAGTGTAAACTAGGAGAGGAATGAGGGCGAGAACAGCCACGGAAGCAGCCTTCGAGGCTGTGTGGAGGAGGTATGCTTGCTGAGAACCCTCCTCAAGATCCGCGATCATCGTGTCAACCTCGCTGAGGATTAAGCCAGCCCTGGCATGGTCACCCTGCTCAAATGCTTTAACAGCTTCATTAAGCTTATCTACAACGCTGCTAGCATCAACATGCTTAGCCTCCAGCTCCGCAATTCTTTCAACATACTCCGCGATCCTGGCGTCAAAGTCCTCGTTGTAAGCAGTGTAGAGCATGCTGAGCGAAAACGTGGCAAGCATCAACAAAGCTACCACAAACACTTTCCTATGCATGGAAACCCCTGCGCTGTAATATTGGAATGTTGGGGAGGAGTAAAATACCTAATCGCCAGGTAGGTTAACGAAGTACCCGTTATCCCTGAGCACCGTGGCTACCACTCCATACTTGTAGGCAAGAGGTTTCGAAAATATTAGGGTAACGTTCCTGACTCCTGGAGCCCTGGATTTAAAGGCATCGGCTAATCCTGCTCCAATACCTTTATAGTAGTCTTCGAGCTCGCCCACGAAACCCGTTGCCTCCCCCAGCTTAATAGTCCTTGTCCTGCTCCACGTGCTGTAATCGTGTAATGCTTTAACACCGTGCTTCCGGAAGATACTGTTGAATGCTGCGAGCACGTCGAGGATTCCCCCATGAAT
>NZ_DBOUKL010000037.1:0-6113 GCF_059755995.1 Thermosphaera sp.
ATGATGGTTAGATGGGATGAGGCTTTAGAGTCGGTTAAAATAGCTTTACACGTTCTCGACCGCTTACCAAGCGACGCAAACCCTGTGCCAGATGAGAAGAAGCTGCCGAGGAAAATACCTGCTGGGGAGGCTTACACCAGGGTTGAGGCGCAGAGAGGCGAATTAACCTACTACGTGATGAGCGATGGTAAATCACCTAATCCTTACAGAGTTAAGATTAGGACGCCCAGCTTCAACAACATCATCAGTAGCGGTTTCATGTATGTGGGGTATACTATTGCAGACCTTCCCGTGATACTGACCTCGCTCGACCCCTGCATCTCCTGCATGGAAAGAGTGACCGTCGTAGATGTAAAGAAGAATGTTTCCTACAAGCTACCTTTTAAAGAGTTGGCGAAGGGGGTTTAAATGAGGAGGCCGAAGCTTTTGAAGCTAGCGCTGGAGAACTTGGTTTCAAAACCAGCAACTATTCAATACCCCTATGAGCAAACCGTGATTGAGAAGGATTTTAGAGGAAGACACTACGCAGACTTGAGCAAATGTACAGGTTGCTCCTTGTGTAGCATAGAGTGTCCTGCCGACACTATCAAGATGAGGCCTATCCCACCGGATTACGAAGTCCCCAAATCCAATCCTAGAAGACTATACCCTCTAATCAACTATGGTAGGTGTGTTTTCTGCTACAGATGTATCACGGTATGCCCGTTTAACGCTTACGTTTCAACCAACGAGCACAGGCTTGCAGACACAGCTAAGAATGATTCATCCGAGCTCTCGCTTTCAACACTGAGGAAAATCGTTAAAGAAGGGTGATTCGATGGATTTAGTTCAAAGTTTAATTATAATATTCCTCCCATTCTACTTAGCAGCCATAGTCCTCTACTTGATAAGAGGTATAAAGGGACCTACAATAGGGGACCAGGTTCTCGCAATCGATTCAATGACGTATGACCTGGCAGCGTTGCTAGTAATACTTGGCTTATTTTTCAAAGAGCCAGTCCTTATCGTTACGGCCATACCCTTAGCTTTATGGATTTACTCTCTAGACATCTATATTGCGAAGTATCTCGAGAAAGGCGAGATGGGTGGTTAAGGATGATTGATGAAATAATCACTTATATCGGGTTAGCATTAATTGGCCTGGGCGCGTTATCAGATCTAATCGCGTCCATAGGTATGCATCGGTTTAAAAACTTCTACCTCCGTCTTCACGCTACCACTGTTGGAACCATCTGGGGCGCGGTCTTCCCGATCATAGGAGCTTCCCTAATAGCTTTCGTCTACGAGCCATTAGGTTCTTACAGATACCTCATGGGGGGAGCCGGCCTAGTCACAGCCTTGATAATTATGCTACTAGCTCCTGCAGGCTCCCATGCAATAGCGCGAGCAGTTCACAGAGCAGGGGTCGCCAGGGTTGTCCCATGTATTCACGATGAGTTGAACCCCCAGCTTTGTGGTGATAGGCAATGATCCCGCCTGAGACCTTGGTTTACCTATTCATGGCTGTAGCAGGAATAGGTTCAACAATATCCGTGTATTATGCTATTTTCGAAAAGGATTTATTGAAAGCAGTTATCTTCAGCGCTATTCAAAGCACTTTCTATGCTTTATTATACTTTTTACTCATGGCTCCTGACATCGTTCTCGTGTATCTCCCGGTCGCGGTCGGCCTCATACCTGGAGTATTAATTATTCTGATCAGCAAGACTGAGAGGGAGGAGAGGGTGGATGAAGAGGCTGGTTAAAACCCTAGTCCTGGTTTCAATCATACTAGGTTTTAGTCTAATATTGGCTGTGGCATCCGAATACTTCATACCAGGCGAAGCTGTAAGACCCTTGGCAGTCTTCTACCTCTCCACGACGTTTAACCCCTGGATCCCACATTTAACAGTGAACTCTCCAGAAGCCGTTACAGCCATAGTATGGGATTACAGAGGGCTGGACACATTGTTTGAGACAGCCGTATTCTACTTAGCACTCATTGCTGGAATAGCTCTCGCTCGCGGGGTTTCACTCAGGGCTGACCCCAACAGCGAGGGGGGATTGTCAGTTATTGTTAAAACTGTTACAAGGATAACTGGTCCGATGATAGTGGCCGTAGGGGCTTCGATAGGACTCCACGGTCACCTAACCCCCGGTGGAGGCTTCCAAGGCGGCGCGACAATCGCTGTCATTCCTCTAGTGATCATAATAGCGTTCTCCGTGTTCTTCGTCATAGGTAAAGGGGTTACCAAGGAGAAAATGCTTGTTCTAAGAAGTATTGGACTAGTAGGCATTGGTTTAACAGCGCTCGCAGCCTTGATAATCGGGCTGGCAGTAGGGAAAACTGCTTACGTGATTCAAAACATGGCTAAGCCTACTTCAGAAGTATCCTTTCCAGCATACTTTAACGGATCATTGGTAAGTGGAACCCTATGGTTTTTCAACCTGTTTGAAATGATTGCTGTCGCAGCAGGTTTCACTATAGCTTTCCTATTACTAACCTACCCGGAGAAGAAGGAGGGTGAGAACGCGTGATAAGCATCGAGTTCCTCAATACCTACTTATTGTCCATAGTCGTATTCTCACTTATATTAAACTTCGCACTCTCACTGTACGGATTGTTCTACAGGCCTCACTACATTAAGAAGATTATTGCTTTAACAATACTATCTGATACTGCAAACACTTTCGCAATCTACATTGGTTATAGAAGGTGGATTTCTGAGGGTGGCGTGAATCCAAGACCCCCCGTTATACCAACTACCGAAGTAACACCCGGGGTGTTATCCGAATTCGTGGCAAGGAGCGTGGACCCTCTGCCTCAGGCTCTCGTCCTAACCGCAGTGGTTATAGGCTTAGCAGTGACTATCTTCTTAGTTTTCCTAGGATACCAATTATTCATCCACTACAAGACACTAGACATGAGGAGGATAAAGAAGCTTAAGGGGTGATGGATTTGAAGATCGTTAATGGTTTAGTTGTTGCATTAATCGCGTTTATAACTTACATTGTATTCTCAGGCAGTATCACAACTTACGACATAATCACCGGGGTAATTGTTTCATTAGTAACCGGCTTTATTTTCTCCACTATAACGCTAAGCAACCCTCGCAAAGCATTAAACCCTAAGCGTTGGGCCTTATTCGTAATATATGCATTAAGATATCTAATCATCGATGAGACAAAAGCCCATGTGGATGTTATTAAACGCATACTCCACCCGAAAACCCCTGTTAACCCTGCAATAGTTAAAGTCCCGTTCAATGTTTCCACAGACTACGCCATTACAGCTATAGCGAACTCCATAACTAATACTCCTGGCACGGTCGTTGTAGACGTTGATGAAAAAGGGAAAGTCTTTTACGTGCACTGGATAGATGCTAAAACCTTAGAGCCCGAGAAAGCTCGTGAAGCAATTTCCTCAGTGTTTGAAAAGTATGCTGGGAATATGTTTGACTAGAGGTGGTGGGAATGGTTGACTCTCTTGCACACGTTTTAACAGGGTCTTTGGTCCCGGTCCTAGCCCTACTCGCTTTTTCAACCCCCCTAGTTGACAAGCTCACCAGAAATAAGAAGCTAATAGGTTTCATGAGCGTTATAGCAGGCGCGTGGGCATCAATAGCGAGCAGTATAATGTACTACTGGATAGTTGTAAATGAGAAACCCATAATATACGGGTTCGGCGGGTGGCCGCCTCACTTCGGGATAAGTTACGCTGTCGACGGGTTGAACGGTATAATAGGGTTGATGACCTCCTGGGTATTCCTCGCTATCGCGTTATACTCGCTGTGGTATGGTAGACACCTCGACGAGCCTGTATGGTATCATGTATTGTTAATCGGCCTCCTCGCCGGAATGCTGGGATGCCTTTACACCGGCGACGCTTTCAACTTGTTCGTAATGTTGGAAGTACTAGGTATTTCAGCGTATGGATTGGTTGCCTTCCATAAGGAGAGGGCTGAGGCTGTTGAAGCTTCTGCCAAGTATGCTTTAATCGGTGCTGTTGCAACCACAATATACTTCACAGCCCTGGTCGTAGTCTACGCAACATTCGGCTCCCTAAACATGGGCGTGTTGTCCTGCCTATCTAGAACGCCATCATGCCTCTCAATTGTCCCGGTTGTGGGAAGCATTGAGGTCTACCGGCTCGCCAGCTTGCTCGCAGTGGCTCTCTCCCTATGGGTTTTCACCTATAAGGCCGCCTTATTCCCCAATCACTTCTGGCTCCCTGACGCCCATCCCGAGGCTCCAACCCCTGTTTCAGCAGCCCTGTCAGGTCTGGTTGTTAACATAGGCGTTTACGCTACTATGAGATTCTTATATACAATCTTCGGTGAAGGAAGCCTGCTGGGTGAGTATAGAAGCATTGTCCTGATAGCGTTGTTTATCCTCGGCGTGGCAGGCGCCCTTCTCGGAGCCTTGATGATGATGATTCAGAAAGACATTAAAAGACTACTAGCCTACAGCACGGTGAGCCACATGGGCCTAATATTCATGGTTTTATCAGCCCCCGCATTCTCCAGCTCCTTAAGAGTTACCGAATTAGCAGTAGCGGCTGCAGCCCTTCACATAATCTCACACGGGGTCTCAAAAGCTCTGCTCTTCATGACCAGCGGGATCTTCATAGACTCGGCTGGAACCAGAAACATGGATGAGATGAGAGGGATTGGCAGGAAACATCCGCTTGCGTCAACCGCTTTCACAATAGGATTCCTCAACCTGATAGGCCTGGTGCCCTTCATAGGCTTCTTCTCGAAGCTATTAATGTATCAAGCCTATATGGAAGCCGGCTTCCCTATTGGAGGCGTCCTCCTGATAATTGCCTCGGCAGTGTCGATCCCAGGGTACTTGAAAGCACTGTACTCGATAGTTTTCGCAATTGGTAGCGAGAAATCACTAGAGAACACAGGTCACAGTGTTGAAGTATTGATGCTTGCTATTTCAATATCCTTATTAGTGATGGGAGGATTGGTTATCCCCTTGCTTGGACTCGTCTCGAACACCGAGTTAACATCCACGTCCTTGACGGGAGCCTTGAAATATGTTTACGAAACATTCTCAGCCATTATGAAGCTGGGAGGTGCTGCTCCATGACTCATTCATACAGTCTAAATGATCCCTTGGTAACAACAATACTGGTTTTCACGTCAATGAGCGTTAGCTTCCTAGTTTTACTGATTATTTATCAATCATTGAAATCCAGAGTGGTCAGGGAGACAAAAATCTACCTATCAGGTGAGCCAGAGGAAGTAGTAAGAGAGGCGTCCCCTAGCGTGGGAAACCTTTATTGGGGGTTCATCAAGAAGTTCGCGCGGTCGATTTTCAACACATTAATCAATAAAGTCCAAACCGGCAGTATCCATGAATGGTTCAGTTTCATATCCTCATGGCTAGGCATCCTAATCCTTCTGGCAGTATTGATGAGCATCTTGTACTTACTGGCGAGGTGAAACCCATGGATGTGTTTCAACTACTATTTGCAACCCTTATATTCCCGGGCTTGGTTTTTCTAACCGCGTTGTCATTCCTGACCCAGTACCTTGTTAGAAAACTGAGTGCTAGAATGCAGAGGAGAATGGGCCCAAAGTACGTGGGTCCTGTCGGGATCCTTCAGCCTGTGTACGATTTTCTAAAACTGCTTCGAGCTAAGGAGTTGCTGAAAACCAGGTACAGCATGATCAGGGCGGCGGAGATATCGCTTCTCCTAGGCCTTTCCTCACTGGTGGCTTCAATGCTCCTCCTGCCATTGAATGTTTACAGCGTGGGAAGCCCGTACGACTTCCTCATATTCTTCTACATGGCGAGCATATGGCCTATAATAATGATCATAATAGCATCTCTATCGATGCCCGGTCCATACACCAGTGTCGGCGTGTCAAGACTACTATCTATACTCACAGTTTCAGAGCCTGCTTTCTTCACAGGACTCTTAGTACCGGTGGCTCTCGCATCTTTCGACACTAACGCTCCCTTAATGATCTCCGCAACCGCTGTGAGAGTCGTCAACCTATGGATGAATCCTTTAACTCTTCCAATAATGATACTAGTAACTATTTCACTAATCGTTGCTGTCCAGTCTAAACTAATGCTCCCGCCATTCAATATTCCTGAGGCCGAGCAGGAAATAATAG
>NZ_DBOUKL010000038.1:0-7523 GCF_059755995.1 Thermosphaera sp.
GAAATACAGTGGATGGTAACCCATAGGTCAAGGTATTTTGGCCTTGATAAAAGCATTTATTACGGCGACGGCGTTGTAACCGGGTTTGGAAGAATTGACGGGAGAAACGTTTACGTGTACGCCCAGGATTTCACAGTGCTTGGAGGAAGTATAGGAGAAGCCCACGGGCTCAAGATCGCTAAGACCATTGAGCAAGCCGTTCAAAACGGCTTTCCAGTAATAGGTCTGTACGATTCAGGAGGAGCTAGAATACAAGAGGGCGTTGCATCGTTAAACGGGTGTGGTAGGATTTTCCACGCTAATGTCAACGCTAGCGGAGTCATCCCACAGATAGCGGTAATACTTGGACCATGCGCCGGCGCCGCATCCTACAGCCCAGCGCTAATGGACTTCGTAATAATGGTGAAGTCCTCATACATGTTTATCACGGGGCCAGAAGTTGTGAAAGCCGCCACAGGGGTTGACGTGAGCTTCGAAGAGCTTGGAGGTGCTGATAAGCATGGAAGCATAAGCGGTGTCGCCCACTTCGTCGCTAGCGATGAGGAAACAGCTTTCATGCTTGTCAGAAAGCTCTTATCCTTCCTACCTAACAACAACTCGGAGGATCCTCCCTACATTCCATCGGACGACCCGGTTGACAGAAGGAATGATGAGCTCTACGAGGTGGTTCCGACAGACCCTACCAAGCCTTTCGACGTCCGCGATGTGATCAAGAGCATAGTGGATGATGGCGACTTTCTCGAGGTACACGAGCTATACGCCCCCAGCGCAGTAGTCGGCTTCGCGAGGCTTGGAGGATACACTATTGGAGTGGTTGCAAACCAGCCTGCTGTGAACGCAGGGGTCATAGATATTGACTCCTCGAACAAGATAGCCCGCTTCGTAAGGTTCTGCGACTCTTTCAACATTCCAATCCTCACACTGGTTGACACGCCGGGCTTCATGCCCGGTGTCGACCAGGAGCATGGCGGGATAATAAGGCACGGCGCTAAAATCCTTCATGCCTACAGCGAGGCAACCGTTCCCAAAATAACTTTAATCATGCGGAAGGCATACGGAGGAGCGTACATAGCGATGGGGAGTCAGTCACTGGGCAGCGACGTGAACTTAGCCTGGCCCACGGCCGAGATAGCCGTCATGGGCCCGGAGGGGGCTGTTAGAATCCTCTACAGGAAGGAGATTGATTCGTCCCCTAACCCGCAACAAGTCGTTGAGCAGAAACTGAGAGAGTACAGGGAGGTTTTCGCAAACCCCTACAGGGCTGCGGAACTAGGCTACGTGGACGACGTTATCGACCCAGCTGAGACTAGGCGGGTCCTGTATAAGTATCTGCAGATTTTAAAGGATAAGAGAGAGGAGCACGCGATGTACCTGCCCAGGAAGCACTCAAACATTCCGCTATGACTTCCTCAGTTTGATAATAGGATCTCCTTTTTTAACAGCCTGCCCAGGCGTCACATACACGTTCTCCACAACACCCTTTATGTTTGTTTTAACCTCCACAATCATCTTCATAGACTCCATTAAGGCTACAACCGTGTTCTCAGCCACCTGGTCGCCTACTTTAACCTTCAATTCGAGAATCTTGCCCGATATTGGGGCTTGAACCACGTTCTCTGCAACTGCCTTCTGCACCATCTTACCCTCCTTGCCCACCTTTCCTCCCCCTGGAGCCTCCTTGACGGAGGCGACACATACCGGTTCCCCATCTATAAGCAGCCTTTCTGATAATACAATACTGTACTCAACCCCGTTCAAATCCACCACATACCTGTCGCCATGGTTTCTCAGCAGTTTCAGCCTGAAAACCTCTCCCGTATCAGCATCCTTCATCAGGACGGTATTGCCTTCCTTCCCTTCAATGATAATGTTGAACTTCAAACCCATCTTCGTTGAAACAGTATATGCTTTCACGCTTGCTCCCCTTAACCCTATTGAAATGTATGGTCTGATAAAGTTAAATTTTTATTGTTAAACGTAAAATAATATACGGTTATATATTTGGGAGGGGTAATACGTGAGCTCCCTTAAAGAGAGAGAAGCCTGGGCTACAAAAATAGGTCTAATCCTCTCAATGGCTGGCAACGCTGTAGGGTTAGGCAACTTCTGGAGATTCCCAAGATTGCTGGCAGCCAACGGCGGCGGAGCATTTATGATACCATACTTCATCGCTCTCCTACTGCTCGGTATTCCACTAATGTGGGTTGAGTGGGCAACTGGTAGGTACGGTGGAAAATACGGCCATGGAACCCTGGGCCCCATGTTCTACGTTATGGCTAGGGAAAGCGTTAAGCCGAGGAAGGCGTTAATATTCGCTATTATCGGAGGCATGTTAGCATTCTCCGTCACCACGCTACTTAACTCATACTACATCCACGTGATTGGCTGGACAGCCGCATACTCAATATACAGTGCAACAGGAGCATACTATGGTGCCGACACGGTTAACTTCTTCTTTGACCATGTTAAAAACTTCCCAATGGTCATGGCTACATGGCTTATTCCAATGATCCTATTGTTTATAGCAGCCTTCAGAGGGGTTTCAAAAGGCATTGAAGCCTTCAACAAGGTGATGATGCCCTTGCTATATGTCTTCGCTGTATTGCTAGCCATCAGGTCAATAACGATTGGAAGCCCCGTCCGACCTGACTGGAGCTCTTTCACAGGCCTCAACTATATTTGGAAACCTGACTTTGAGACTTTATCTAGGAACTTCTGGGTGATATCCCTAGCTGCAGCGGGACAGATATTCTTCACGCTCAGCCTTGGTATGGGTATCATACAGAACTATGCATCCTATATTAGAAAAGGCGACGATATTGCACTCTCAGCTTTGACAACAGCCTCGTTGAACGAGTTGGCAGAGGTTATAATTGGAGGTAGCATCGCCATTCCAATAGCTTACGCTTACTTAGGGCCTGAGGTCGTTAAAAGCGGTTCACTCGGCTTAGCCTTCATGGCCCTGCCGAACGTTTTCACCTCTATGGGGGAGGTTGGAAGATTCTTCGGCACTATATGGTTCCTCCTGCTGTTCTTCGCGGGCTGGACATCAGCGATTGCAATGTACAACTACCTGACAGCCCTTCTAGAGGAGGATCTGAAGATTAATAGGAGGATTGGAGCAGTAGTAGTGTTCCTAATATACTTAATGCTGGGATTACCGGTAGCCCTCGACCCTTCGCTCACTTACTTCGCTGAACTAGACAACTGGGTAGGGTCATACCTGCTCGTAGTCCTTGGCTTGTTCGACGTGATAGTGGCTGTTTGGCTGTTTAAGCCGGATAATCTGTGGAAGGAGTTGCATGAGGGGGCTTTGATGAAGGTTCCAGCATTCTTCAAATACGTCTTAATGGTGTTAACGCCTATCTACATCCTCATTCTACTGGTTGGGACAACCATAGATTACTATAACCAAGGAGTCTTCGCACAAGCAGACCCATTAATCGTTCAGGCTAGGATAGCGATCATCATAATCCTCGTATTAGGAGCCGTTGAAACCTACCTCGCTATCTCCAGGAAGTACAGAGAAGAGCTAGCGAAAAACCAGGTAATTGTAAGAGCAGAGTAAGGGTGGGAATATGGATCCTGATGCACTTGCATTCCTGATCGGCTCGTGGCTATTCATTATAATACTAGTGGTTTACTGCTTCGCAAAGCTGTTCAAACCAAAGAAATAGTTTTTTACCACTCCACCTATTTCTTTTTTCGTGGACAATATGGATTCTACGAGCTACTTAAGAGAGGTCTCAGAAAATCTCGACAGGCTCGTTAAGAACAAAAAGCTAAGAAACCTGGAAAAACTAGAGAAGGATTTCAGCCAGGCCAAGGAGGCAGTGGAGTACAGTATTCGATACATGGTTAGAGACAACGTTGAATACGCTAAAAGCTTAAGACAGAAAAGCTTCGAAATTCTTTCAAAAGTAGAGTCCTTTAGCCAAGACTTCGTGCCTAAGTCATTGCTGGAGGATTTGAAGCTGTTTCTGAAGTACTGCAGGATGAGTGTTTATGAGTTTACTGACAGGATTAAGGATGTTCGCAGAGCTTACCGATCATACCTGTGGGGCATGATCATTTTCCTTCTACTTGGAGGCACTTACCGGATGGAGTTTGCTGTCTCAGCAATAATCCTAGCATTCCCAATAATCCTTGCGATGGGAGGCTTGAGGAGAAGGAGGGCAACCGGGTTAATGCTTGCATACGCTACAATGCCGTTGCCGATGGTTATCTTCGTGATGATGCTAACCTACGCTCTTTACGCTTTCAATAATCCTGAGGAAATATCTTTCATAGCCTCCGCCTACGGGACTTCGATAGAGACTGCCTACCTGCTTATAATTCTAGTCTCCCTAGGTAGCTTCATTGGTCTTTTCCTGCTCTCATATGCGTTGAAAAAGTTGGTGGAAAACCGCTATGCGTTTTTCTGAATTCCTAGCCAAGGAGTCTGAGGAAAATCCCCAGATCGTAAAGGTTTCTGAAACACCTGCAGGATGCATCATAGGATGCGAACCCAATTACAGATTTTTCCTCAGGTTCGAGGACGGCTACAATGCTGTCCACGGGCCCGTATTTCATCACAATGCTTGATTCGAACACGTCTCTCCCATAGAGGAAGAGCTCTGAAGCCTTACTAGAGACCACTATGGCTGCTCTAAGATAATTCTTTTCGAAAATCTTTTCTACAAGGGCTGTCGAAGGTAGCAGTCTTTTTCCATGGAAAAGCCCTATCCAGGAGCCCTCGTAAATGATGCGAGCCTCGACCAACTCGCGGGAGGTACTCCATAAGAGGCACTCTCTGTCGAAACACGTTGCGTAATTGTGCCCGCATAAAAATTCGTCGAGATCAATCATCCACAACCTTTTCGTAAGAGCCTTCAACCTGCTTAACCATTTAGCCGGGGCAGGGAACACTTTCAACGCGGAGGTCAGAAACCTCACCACCTGGTTTTTCTCAGCAAGCAGGTTGTAAACCCGAAGGTTCCGTGAACATGTGGCCAAAGCCTCACGCATTTACCAAGCTCTTCGTGGAACGCTAAGGTGCCGTAATGTTTAATCCAGGGGGAGTACTCTAAGAGATTAACAGGCGGAGGGATCACTTCCACATCCCCTCTCCTATCAAGTATTTTAGAGACAACATACTCGTTCTCCTCCGGCGCAATACTGCATGTAGAGTAAGCTATAACTCCCTCGTCATCCAGCATATCGATAAGTGAGTCGAGCAGTTCAATCTCCCTCTTAACCATCAACGCAAGCTCGTAAATGCTTGTGCGAAACCTTCTCCCAGGGTCAACCGATATCCTTCCCTCCCCACTACACGGCGCGTCTAGGAGGATTCTTTCAAATCTCCTGTTGAACACCTTGGAAATTTTTCTCGCATCACTCCACGTTACCACAACATTCTCAAAACGCATTCTAGCGAGATGCCCGATCAGGCTTTTCAATCTTCTCAAAACAAGATCGTTAGCGTAAACCAATCCCTTCCCGTAAACCCTCTCTGCCAGGAAAGTTGTCTTCCCGCCTGGTGCTGCGCAAGCATCCAGGACATCCCCACCATACTCGTGGGTTAAGAGGAGTACTGGCAGGAGGCTTGAGGAATCCCTATGCAAGTAGTAATACCCCTTCAAATACTCTAGAGTTGCGCCTGGACTAGGATACTCAGGGGTTTCCAGAATTTTGAAGGCACTATCACACCATGATATTCTCTCAAGCCTGAAGCCTTTAGCCTCCAGGAAGGATTTCAGCTCATCGGGATCGATCAGGATAGAGTTGACACGTATTACAGGTTTAACTGGTTTTTCAAACGATTTCAACATTTCAACAGCTCCTTCCTCACCTAGCATCCTAATATATCTCTCAGCCATGTATGGTAGAACCCTGTATTTCGACGAGAGTTCAAAGGCTTTTTCAGACGGTTTAACAAATATTTCCTTCAAGATTTTCAATACTTTTTCTCCCAACTAAACCTCCATTAGAAATACTGTGGTTTTCTCATAAAATTGTTAACGCCAACCCAGTGGCGAATCCCGCGGCTAAGGCTAATGCGAAGCCGAGATACCAGTACCCCATTATCCTGGCAACCAGCTTCAAGTTCACGTTCCCAATACCCTTCGCTAACCCGACTCCTGTAATACTCCCTATAACCAATCCCGTCATTGAGCTCGGTAAGCCCATTCTGGTAAGGAAGAGCGTGGTTAGAGAAGCCGAGAAGTTAGCAATGAATGCGGAGTCATTGTTTAAAACGGTTATCTCCTCTCCAATAGTCCGGGCAACCCTCAACCCCCATGTTACAATCCCTGCTGACAATCCTCCAGAGCATATCAAAAGGATAAGCGGATTCACTGTCAAGCCATCCTCAGGGATAGAGTTCAAGGACAATGCTGCAATGACCCCGGTAAACGGTGCTGCAGAATTAGCAACGTCATGAGCCCCATGTGTGAAAGCCATCATTCCTGATGACAGGACTAGGGCTTCGGGAGGGAATACTCTTCCAGAATCCATCTCGAACGTGCTTGAAGATCTAATAGTCTTGATCAGTGAATATATCGGGAGAGCGTTGAGAATTATTAAAACCACTATCACTGCATACCAGTAGTATTCCAAGCCCGCAGACGGTAGTAGTAGCAGTATTGATGAAGCAATGAAAATGTTGAGATAAGTCAATACTAAAAGAATAATCATCCAGGGTTTCCTGAACCCGATGAAAAACTCGTAAAGCTTGTAGGAGAGAAGCCCAGCTATTATTCCTAGAATAGGCAGGACAATCCATAGAGCCAGAAGTCCTGAGAGAAGCGCTAAATTAGTACCCCTACCCCCCGTGTTGCCTAGTGAGAAACCTGTTAAAGCACCTATTAATGTCTGAGTGATACTGAAAGGTATTCTCCTCCTCGTTACGCTGAAAATTAGTAGGAAAGTGATAAACATCGCAACGGTTAACCCGACCGCGTAGGAAAGAGGATTGAAATCAACCGGATTAACCACTTTCCTCAAAATCGTCTCAGATATGAAGCTCCCGTATAAAACTCCTCCAACCAGTTCTGCAACCCCTGCTACGATAAGGGCTCTTCTAAGAGGAAGGGCTTTAGCCCCTATCAGGGTTCCCAGACTATTGCCGGCATTATTGGCTCCATCTATCCATGCTAATAGGAAGGCTACCGCGCCGGCTATTAATACGCCAACAATGTTTATCGGTAGCACTTTCTATTCATCTCGTAAGCCATCTAGAAAACAAATTCTTTTTAACCAACCCGATATAAAAACTTTACCAGTAGAATGGGGTTTGAAGAAAAGCTATTTGATTACCAGGCCTTTTAAGCTTCTAACCCATTCCTCGGTTGCCTCGGAAGCAAAGGCCGCTGCCAGCTTCGACGCGTTGTAAACGTCTTCCAGATCCAATACTTCCACCGGGCTGTGAATGTATCTGGAGGGGATGGATATCGTCCCAGCCGGCACGCCCTCCTTGTTCAACGCTATGATGGAAGCGTCGGTGGTGCCCCCTGGGACAACGTCGAGCTGGTAAGGTATCTTAT
>NZ_DBOUKL010000039.1:0-15039 GCF_059755995.1 Thermosphaera sp.
CTATGGCAACGACCTCTTACCTGCTATAGAGAACATGTTGCTCGCAAACATTATCCCCGTAGCATCAATCGGCAACTCCGGCCCTGAAACATCAGGAAACCCAGGCAACATATGGGGCGTTTTCGGCATAGGCGCAACCGATATCAACGACAACGTGGCCTCCTGGAGTAGTGGGAAAGTTGTTTCATGGCCATCTCCGCCTCCAACATGGCCTTTCTTCGACATGTATCCGTCAACATATGTGAAGCCCGATCTGTCAGCACCTGGTGTCTCAATCACCAGCTCGGTTCCAGGAGGAGGATACGAGGCTTGGAGCGGTACCTCGATGGCGGCGCCGCATGTTTCAGGCCTCGTAGCCCTTGTCCTCCAGGCGGCTGGCTGGGTGTACTTCGATGTTATGGACACGCCCGAGAAAGTTTACATGATTCTCAACTCTACCGCAATAGATTTCGGCGACCCCGGGCTTGACACGAGGTATGGATGGGGACGTGTGGATGCTTACGAGGCCGTGAGAAAGGCTCAGGAGTACGCTAAGAAGAGCGGTGTGGAAGGCTTTGTCACGGATGTAGTTTCAGGAGAACCAATACCCTGGGCCAATGTCATTGTGGTAGAGACAAACCAGTCCTTCAAGGTTAACGGTACCGGGTACTTTAAGATACCGTTAGATCCCGGCAACTATACACTAAGGTTTGAAGCATGGGGATACCAGAGCATCGAGGTCCCTGTAACCGTGGTGCTTTTGAACGGAACCATCACTGGGGTAGTCTTTGACGCTATAACCACCACACCTATTCAAGGAGCTAACGTAACAGTGGTGGAGCTGGGTTTAACCGTTGAAACGGATGAGAACGGTACATATCAGTTCTCCGTGCCTCCGGGCACGTACACGCTGGCTGCGGAGGCTACGGGATACCGGTCGGCGGAGACAACTGTTACCGTGGATGAAGCCGAGGTCGTGGTTGTCAACTTCCCACTGTACCCCTTAGGAAACGGTACCCTATACGGCTACGTGTACAACGCTGCTGACAACACTCCCATCCAGGACGCGATAGTTTACACATACGTATCAGGCGAGCTGGTCTACAACGTCACGGACTCCACAGGCTACTACCAGTTGAGCCTTCCATCGGGCACCTACTTGGTCAGGGCTTATAAACCAGGGTTCGTCGAAGCCAATGCTACAGTAACGCTAGCTCCTGCTGCAAGCGTCCAGCAAGACTTCTACCTTCAGCCAATACCTCCAACAGTGGTCGTGCTAGGAAACATTTACTCTTACACTAGGCCGCACATAATTGAGATAGTGCAGGGCCTCGGCCTTCCAGTGGTTAACTATACGGATGTCACGGTACTAATCAACGACTGGGTCAACGGGTTAATAAACCCGAAGGTGGTGGTAATAAACTATTTCAAACCCGACCGCTACACATACCCAGCCCTTGCCGACGTGTTAGCAATATACCTGCTTGCAGATGCCTCAGGCTCTACGCTGATATTCCTGGGGACAAGCTACGCAGGCTATACAGCGCTCTATGTACTGCGATACTACAATAGCACACTCGTCAATAACAGCTATCCAGCACCATATAGTAACTTGTATGAGTATCCTACGTACACTTATGTGCAGGCTCACATGCTGAACCTTTCACACCCAGTGTTCAACGGAGTAACGCCGGACATACCGCCCAACAGGTTCTACGTGTGCTCCAGCGGGTACTGCGACTACAAGGTTTACAACTTCACAGATCCCACTGGAAGGTTGAACATACTAGCATATGTTAACGACACCACGACCGGGTATGAGAGATACTTTGGGGTTGGCGTTGCCGAGTGGGCGTCTAACAGTAACGTGCCATGGTTCTACCTTGGAAGCTGGGCTGAGAGCTACTGGGTCCAGTACATCGAGCCCGGAGCTGACGGCGTTTACAGCAACAACACTAAGAAGGTACTGGAGAACGCTGTCCTATTAGGCTGGACAGCTATCCCAAGTCTCGGGAGCCCTGACCTCTCAAGACTCGTTAAAGCGTTATCAATACTCAAATCAACACCCAACTCTGGCGGATTCGTGGTTAGCAGAGGAATTGAGAAGAACATCTACACAAGAGTAGATGTCGCGCTTGAGAGACTGCCTTACGGGTTTGTTGAAGGTTGGGTGTTAGGGTCGGATGGCGCCATATTGTCGAACGCTGTGATCCAAGTACTTGGAACACCTGTTACCGCGAGAACCGATGAAAACGGCTACTTCAAGTTCTGGCTACCCGAGGGCTCGTATGTTCTCGAAGTGAAAGCCCCTGGTTACAAGTCAGTGTTCTTAGAGGTTGAGGTAAGCGTTAACGAAACAGTCAACCTCGGCGAGATCGTTTTGAAGCGGCTTCCAAGAATAGGGATAATGTGGGATTACGCCGGCACCTTCAAATACGTGTTCGAGAAAAACGGCTGGTACGCTAACACCTATACAAGCCTCCCAGCTCTCACTAACGATGTCTTAGCGGGGCTTATAGACGTGGTGATATATTCTGGAGACTATAATGTACCATTCCCCTCATCTACCGAGTTCTCAGAATTCCTGAATGCAACGTTCGAGAAAGGCGTGGGAGTAATATGGATGGACAGCTGGGGATCATACGGCTACGGTATAAAAGTATTGAACATGTATCTCGGCGACCCGGCATCAGTTGGCTATGGATATGGAGCCTGGGAGCTTTTGATCAGGGTGGACAGGCCTCATCCGCTATTCAGGGGATACCCGGTCGGCTCAATGATAATGATCAACTCGTGGACGGGAGCTGATTACTCATACTTCTCAGGTTTCAGCGGAATCACTATTGGTTCGCTATACGTTGGCGGTGTGAGACGTGGTGACGCAGTAGCCTTCAAAGAGTTTGACGACGGGGTTAAATGGGTGTTGCTCTCCAGCTTCGCCATTACAAGCTGGAACACTCCGGACACGTTCACCGATGACTTCTGGAACATCGTGTTAAACTCTGCGAAGTGGCTCGTGCTCAAGCCGTTGCAGGTCTCTGTTGACAACCTGCTTCTCCACGTAGGAGACTCCTACTCTTTAACAATAACCGGCGCCGAAGCCTATGACACCCTCGCCATCATGATCGATGGAGAAGTAGTAGACTATGTTACCTCTAATGAGAACGGGACGGCAGTATACTCAGGCGTTTTAAAACTTATACCAGGCGGACCCCACCAGTTCGAAGTAATGAACATTGATGAGACACACTACGGTTCAGCAGAGTTCTACGTACTGCCGAAAATAGTGATATCTCCCACAGTTATCACGGTGCCTGGGAGGGTCGCGGGGGAAGTCACGGGCTTGAACCCGCTGCAACCTTTATACGTGTACTTGGATGGTAACTTCCTATCAATTAAGACATCCAATGTGAGCGGAGCCTTCGCGGCAACACTCAACATTCCACTAGTCGATGAAGGAGCACATGAAGTATTGATCGCTGACATGCAGGGTGAGACCATAGTATCAGGAGGGATACTTGTTGTGAGCAAACTAGACATGATACTCAACAATACTCAGCAAACACTTATTACACTCGACCAGCTCAACGCAAAAATAATTGAGATAAGGGACAACCTGGTAATGATCAACACTTCCCTCGGAGTTATAAATGTTAAGCTTAACAATATCATCGAGTTCCTCGGTGCCCTGGATGCAAGATTATCATTGATTAACGATACGATGGTGCTGGTCAAGACGAAGATAGGTGACGTCCAGCTCTCGATTAACCAATTATCTGGCGCATTAGACTCTGTTAACGCAACATTGGTTGGATTGATAAGAGACGAAGCGGGCAGAATTATTGGAGTCATCAACACTAAGACGGGAGACATACTTGCCGAGTTCGACGTTATAAAGCAGCTGTTGAACGAGAAGCTTCCGGTGACAACAGGTCAATTAAGCAATGCACTATCAACTCTTCAAACATCCGTAAGCTCCATATCCCAGAAGCTCGATGATTTATCTAGCAAGCTAGACGATCTTCGTGCTAAAAGCGAGGAGGGTGTAGCAGGATTATCAAGCTACGCATTAGCCTCAATAGTGTTATCAATAATAGTTCTGGGTCTCCTCGACTACGTAGGGTTTGTCAAAAAATAATTTTTTTACAAAAACCATAATCCTATCAATCCTATTACTATTTGGAGAAGGCATATGAAGTTTACAACATCTTTCTCTGTTGCCTTACCCTTGACTCGAATCATAGTTTTCAATGCGATGTGGGTTACACTATAGGATTTCCTGTAAGGGGGTTTCAACCCTCCATCTTCCCGGGGAATTCCGAAATTCTCCTTATACACGCCGTTGGCTAGACCCCTGAGAAACAAGGCGAACTCTAGGAAGTACAGGGTAAACATGAAAAGTCCAAATCGCTCGAAATTACCGTATATTACTACTGAAGCATAGAACGCTCCTAATCCATAGGTGAAGGAGTTTCCAGGCAGGACTTTTGCAGGATACTTGTTGAAAATGAGGAATATAAGGAGGGACGCTATGACAGGGAGTATTACAGGTATCAGCTCCAGCATGTTTTTCTTCAGCAGGAACAGGCACGTGAACGATAGAATAACTATTCCCTGTGAAGCCTCAAGCCCGTTATACCCTGCCAGCATGTTAAAAGCATTGCTTGCTCCAACCACGCCTATGGGTACTACAACTAGCGGGTACAAGAGCCCCAGGTCTAAGGCCCCTATGAACGGTATTTCAACCAACGAGTATCCTGCTTTAACAGCCATGAGGGGTAGAGCTATAGGTATCGTGAACAATACTCTCGCTATTGGAGAAATCCCCTTCTTCCAGCCTAAAATGTCATCAATGAAGCCTAATAGTCCTGCAAGAATCAAAACCAGAGTAGTGGCTAGTAGATGTAGATTTCCAGGATCTCTCTCCGAGATCGTTGCAATCGCTACATAGACAAGAATGCTTATAGCAGCGCTTAAGATCACCCATATCCCTCCAGCCTCGCTTACCTCGGGATACCCGTATTTGTTCATGTCTTTACCCTTAAGCCCTAGAAACAGTGATTTCGGAATCCACCATTTCAATAAAATATACGTTGACGCGGCCGAGATAAGTGAGGGGAGTAAAACCTCTAAAGCATCAACCGGTTCCATTGCTCTCCCTCCACTCAGTGTTAAATATGAGGAAAATCTCCTCAGCCCTTTTCTCCCCTACACCCTCCACTCTCAGGAGCTCAGATATAGAGGCGTTTGCAAGATTTTTAAGCGTCTTAAAGCTTCTCAGGAGTTTTCTAGCAGTGGCCGGGCCGGCTAGGCTTTCAGCAACATACAGTATTCTCTCGTTAATGCTTAAAGGCTTCTTCTCAACCTTCATTCTGAATACTTTTTTACCACCGGTTTCTCCGAGACTTTTGGCTTTAAGCACTATCCACTGCACCGTCTCCTCGAACCCGGGGGTGTTTAAAACAGGTATTTCAAACTCCAGGATAAGGGTGTCGAGTATTCTAAGCAGGCTCTGAGGCTTCCAACCTCTATACCTGGCAAGGTCTTCTATGCAACCCTCAAGAATTATCAGCGGCTTATGACCGTCTTGGGCAGCCGCATTTTTCAACAACTTAGCCTGCTCCCATATCCTGTTATCTCTTATACTATTGGCGAAATCGTCAACAGTTTTTCTCTCCACTAGAATGCTTTGTTTATCAGGGGGTGAGAGCAGGAGGAAGTCTCCGGCTGGAAGGTTTAGAACAGCTACCTTCAACCCAGCACTTAACAGCTTCTTCTTTGCGTCCGGATGCTTCGAATCTTCCTTCGAATCTATGATTACATCCACGGGGAAAAGCAGTGAAAAGCTCATGGAAACTAACCTTCCCTACCACTCAGGCCTCTTTCTCTCCATATTCCACTCAGGAGTACTGTACTTGGAGGAGTAAAGTCTCTCAGCCATCTCTATTTCATGTTGCTTGGGAAGATCAGGATACCAACCCTTCTTATCCAATGTCTCCGTGAAGGATTCTATCAAGGCTTTTACAATGTCCTCAACCCTTAGCTCTGGCTTCAGCGCACTGATATTGGTGACCCGATACTTGACGCTCGAAACCCCTTTATCGGCCAGCTTTTTCAACGGGATCTTCAGGATGCCGGCTAGGACGTCGAGGTTTACATTGTAGAGCATTGCTCCATGAATAAATCCGCAATTCTGCTCCCTCCTTAAGCTAGCGGCGACCCCGACAACCTTCCTATCCCCTATTATTATGTCGTTCACGTTCTGAACACTTGGGTTGAACCCGAGTTTTTCAAGGGCCTTAACCACCCCCTTGAGAAGATCAACGTACAGGTAGTCCACGTTAACTTTTCTACCAACAGGTTTAACCGATAAGGCAAAGTTTATGTTACCGAGGTCGTGGTAGACTGCTCCACCACCTGTGAACCGTCTTACAATGCCTGCCCTTATCTGTTGAGCATACTCCAGGTTTACTTCTTCCGAAGCCTTCTGGAAAACTCCTATCACAACGGCATTCCTGTTTCGCCAGATCCTCAACACGTCTCCGGTTTTATCACTACACCTGCTTTGGAAAAACGCCTCCTCCCATGCGAGATTCATCCATGGATTATCCAGCGTCTCCGTGAACACAACTCTTAGTTCACTCAACAGGTCTCGCCTCCACTATCGTCTGAATGAACTCGTCAAGAGTGCAACCTACAAGTACAGCGCTCTCCCTGGTAAACACATCCCTAATGATGTTAGCCACCGCGTCTTTTTCGAACTTCACGCCTTTCAAAGAATCTTCGACAACCCATATTACTTCTTCAGGATATATGAAGAAGTCGCCCATGATCGTAATATTCCTGATGATGTTTTGATCATCTGCCAGAATTCTCACTTTAAACAACCCCTTTCTAGCCTTGTATTCGTTGTAGTAAGTCTTCAAGGCGATCATCCTTTAGATATAATAAAGAGCAAGAGATTAATATTTTCCACGTCTCATAAAACCCTACTCAGCCACCATTCTTTTTAATATCTTGATATATGGGACGATATGGGTCGCTGAAAAAGTGCTCGACCCCGGGCTCGTGGAAACTTCACGTAAAGGTGTCACTACCTGAGAATAGCGTGGATACAAGCCGTGTCCACATCGTTTCAATCTGCGCGAAAAGCGCTCTGAACTTCGCCGCACCCCCGTTTTCCGACAGGACTTTGGAAAATTCAGAGAGGAAAGTGTTTAGCTCAAGATACACTGTGTGCAATTTTTCTAAGGGTACCGGTTCTGTTAAAGCCGTGTGCAATAATTTTTCAATTAAACCGAAAACAGCTTTGACCAGGGCATCATTCTCCAGAATGCTTCCTTGAGGGACACTGTACACAATGGAGAGAGGTAAGACTGCTATTTGATCCGTACATGAAGGCGGAAAGCCCTTAGCTGTGAGTAGATGTATTAGAGTTAGAGTAGCAGGTATCGATTTCGAGTAAGGCCCGTAAACAAGGTTGTTCAAAAAAGAACCTGCCAACCCGGGGTTGCTTTCACACAGTGATGTCAAAGCCCCATATGAGAGTAGCGATGCTTCTTCAAGCCTTCCCTCAGCTATTAACTGCTCCACGTTCCCCACTACCTTCTCGATACTTGTGGAATTGTTGCGCGAGCTGAATGGTTCAGTATTATATTCTCGGACAGGTCTCATACTATTGCCTTCCTCACGACTGTTTTCCAACATGGACAGCACTTACGCCTCCGGGTTTATTAAAATAAATGAATTGGTTAATTAGCATTTAAACAAGAATAATAAATCTAATACAGCCATAGGGGTTGCCTAGCTTTTATGATGAACGCCCGGTTTTCTCAAAATAATCCTACCGTCAATAACGTAAGCTTTATCAGGGTATGCGAAAACCGGGTTTAAATCCATGGACTCTATCTCTGGATGTTCATTAAGCATTTTCCCAATAGCCACTATTATCTCCGCAATGGAGTACTTGTTAACTGGTGGTTGAGCCCTGTAGCCTTTAAGAATTGCTGAGGTTTTAATCTCATCAATCATTTCCAACGCCTCGTCTATGGTGAGAGGTGCAACCCTGAAAGACACGTCCTTGAAAACTTCAACGAATATGCCTCCTGCTCCAAACATGACAACGCTTCCGAATACAGGGTCGTGGAGTCCCCCGATGATGATTTCAACGCCCTTGGGCATCATGGGCTGGAGGAGGAAGCCATTGATCCTTGCTTGGGGATTACTCGCCCTGACTTTCTCAGTAATCTCTTCCGCCGCTTTCAGGGCTTCCTGCTTTGACCAGATATCGAGCCTCACGCCTCCTACATCGGTCTTATGGATTATGTCTGGCGAGATGATCTTTATGACGAGAGGAAATCCCACTTTCTCGGCCATTAAAGGGACTTCATCAATGCTTCTAGCAACAGCATATGGAGCTGTTGGAATGTTGTATGCTTTAAGGAGCTCGAATACCTCGTCTTCTAGGAGTTTTATGCGTTCTTCAAGATATACTTTAGTGATCAAGCTTGAAGCAGTACTCATATCCCTGACTGAAGTATGTATTTGAAGGCTTTTAAACATTATTGAAAAACTACTTCTTTCTGCGGAGTAGGAAGAGCAAAACCAGTAAAATCGCCAACGTAGCCGTTACGGCTCCTAGAATCAGAATCCTCCCTTGATTATTGCTGGGTTGCGTGACTGTTGTTGTTTCTGGGTTTATGTAAAGTGTCACAGGATAGTACCCTGGTTGCGTTATAGTTATTAATGTATTTCCATTAGAGTACCTTGTATTAAGGGATGGTTCAACATTATATGTTCCAACAAGGTTCATTGTTAGATTGAAGCTTAAATCACTATATCTGGTTAAATCAATGAATGTTGCATAGCTCCCTATGCCGACTTCCTCGAAAACATTCTCAACGATGAAGTATATGGTTATCTCAGAAGTGTTTAATGCTAGAAACGACACTGTATTGTTTTCCAGCTGGTAGTTGCTTATCAATACACCGGTGCTACTTGTTATGTTTATAATGTTTAGCTGTCCTTCAAAGGGAATGTATATGCTAATTAATGTATAGTTAGCTGGGGTTTCAGCATATTTTACTCTAGCATACCCTGTAAAGGAGTTTTCTACAGGGCTTCCTTCAACATATATCTCGAGGCTTGATGATGTGCTGGAATAACCTGTTTGAGCTATAATTAGCGTCAAGGCTATGATGAAGAACAGTATTAAACCCTTCTCCATGTTTATCACCACCGCAAACACACATTAATAGCCTTGCTTTAATAAAAACTTTTGCCCTCGCGATGTTAACATCAACATATCTTGTAGACGTTTAAACGATGCTTGCATATCTTGTATACTGGCTTTATTTTTTCTCCTTTAGCAAGCACTTTAAATTTCAAAGTGAAAGCCCCGCTCTCCGCTTGTTCTATGTAACCAATGGATTCTTTCATTATCTCGATATTGCATTTGCCAGGGTTGCTTTTGCAAAATTCTTCACATTTGGAAGCTGTTTCTTCTGATTCATAAATCAACCCACAGATGGAGCACGCATAATATTTGGAACCATCTACTTCGATGATGTAAACCATGTTTTCCCCTGTTTTCCTAAATCGTTAACCCCCGTAAATACTTTAATTGCAAGGGAAAATTTTATTATCAAGAAGCTTGGTTTTATTAAACAAATCCTATAAGGGTGGTTATTTGAATTCAACCCAGGATTTACCCTCTGTAAACGAGATCATGGAGAAGGCTGTTAAATCCGAGCTCTTAACTCATCCTCACGTTAAAAGACTGTGGGATCTTTCAGGGGATAAAAGTCTTTTCACAAAATCTCCAGAGGAGTTATCCTCATTGAGAAGAGATCTCTTAAGGAGTTCTCTAAAATTCTTTGCCGAGACAAGCGATTTTTACGAAGAATTGTTCAACAGGATAGGGATCGACCCGGGCTCAGCCGAATTAGAGGATCTTGTTAAGCTAGCTGTGCCCTCGGATCTCTTGAGGGGGGAGGGTTACAAGCGGTTCCTGATAGAACAGGTTAAGAGCGAGCCCGCTATCGTTTTTTCATCCAGCGGAACAACCAGTACCACACCGGTTAGGGTTTTCAGAACTTACTTGGAATTAGCGATGATGACTAGAGCGAACACCTACCTGTTCGAGTATGTATATGGGGGTGAGCTGAGAAAGAGGGAGGGAATAGCTTTATTCCTGGCTGCTAAAGAGCTTAGGAGCCGGCTTAATTTCGTAGCATTTGTCGACCTTGCTCTCCAGGGGAAGGAAATCCCGCTCTTATACGGCATGGAGTTGTCTAGGGAGGAGGCTAGTGGTTCTCAATGGAGAAAGCTCGTCCCTAATAAGAAGGTGATAATGGAGTTTTTCAAAAGCAAAGAGGAGCCTAAACTGCTGTTCACAGCTCCAGCTGGCGTATACCTTCTGTCCAAGCAATTTGAATCTATGAATTCACTATTGAAAATCCTCAGCAAGATAGTGTATAAAGTTCCACCTGTGGATTTAGGGGAGGGAGGGGTGGTTGTAACAGGCGGAGGCAGTAAAGGTTTTCAAATCCCTGATTACGACATTATTGTGAGTTATTCAAGAAGGTTCTTCAAGGCTAGACGGAATGGAATAGAACAACCAGCACCGTTCATGGATGTGCTCGGCATGACCGAGACTCTCACCGCTTTAATTGATAATTATGGCTTAATGGGAAAAATCCCGCACCCACTTCAAGAAGTATTCTTATTAGATCCTAAGACATTCAAGATCATCCAGGAACCTGATAGAGAAGGTATTCTGGGAATCTACGACCCGCTTGCTGTTTCATGGCTGGAGGTCTTCCTGCCAGGCGATGTCATGAAGTTTAAATATTCTAACAGGTACTATGGAAAAGAGTTTCAATATGTGAGAAGACTATCCAAGGATGAAGGCTGGGAGCTCCAGCGTGCCTGTGGAGGCACCCTTGAGGAGTTGATGACTAGTGGTGGACGAGAATAATGCTGTGAAACCCATTTATTTCACGAAAATAGAGACGCGAGATGATGGATCCGGAGTATACGAGCCAACGGTTGAGTGGTTGGACAGGTTTTTAAATCGTAGTGTAGAATTATCCCAGAGCCTTCTCCAACTAGGCTTTCGCAGAAGAATAAGAGTGTTGAGCGAGATGGGGAAAATTTGGAGTGAGAAGCTACCTACTATCGAGGAGAGATTAGCGCGTAGCATTTCTAAAAGCACAGGCTACAGCGAGGAAAACGTGAAGCTGGATTTAAGACTGGTTGAACAGGTGTTAAACGAGGCTAATATCGTTGAACTCTTCGATAAGGGATTAATCGGGGGTTGGCTAAGTCTTGACCAACCGGTTGAAATCAGTAACGGAGAGTTCGTGTGGAACAAGCCCCTGGGAGCCTCCCTAATAATTTCCTCTGGTAACACGGTCATACCGGCTGTGCTACCGACAGTTGTCTCCCTAGCCTCAGGGAACGTTACCATATTGAGACCATCACTCAGCAACTACCCTGGAGTAGCAGAGATTTTCACCACGCTTTTCGAGCTAGCTGAAGACTCCGTGGAGGGCTCTCAAGAGATTGCTTCAGCCCTCCTGGTCTCATACTTTAAGCATGATAGCAAGGTGTTTGAACACCTCCTAGTCTCAACACCTCTTGGAGTGGTCAACTACTGGGGCGGGGAGCCGGGTAGGAGTGTTGTAGCTAGTAGGGTGTTAAAGAATCCTTACCACCCCAGGCTGGTTGTTAACGGACCCCTTACAGGGTTAGCCATAATAGATGAAGAGTCCGTCTCGGAAGGAGTGGCCTACGGGTTAGCAAGGGATGTAATACTATATGATCAACAACTGTGCAGTTCTCCAACCTACGCTTTGTTCATAGGTTCGAAAGAAAGTGCATTGAAGTTCGCTGAGAGCTTGGGTGAGGCTTTAAACCATCTTGGGGGGAGATTCCCTCGAGAGATGGGAGAAGGAGAGCTGTATAGCCTGATACTGCTTAGGAAAAGCTTGGAGCTCCAAGGTGCAAGAGTTTTTTACTCGGAGAACCCGGGCAATCCTTGGACGATCGCTGTTGAAACACCGGAGATCGGAAAACATTCAACACACAGTTTAAAACATTCGTACCCAACACCTAGGAGGCGATTCATCGAGATAATAGTGTTGAAGGATATTGGAGAGCTAAGGGAGGTGGCCTCTTTTCTGATTAGAAGGCTGAGGGATAGCGGGATGGATAAGTTCCAGACAGCTTCCTTAAAGGTTTCAGAGAGAAATCTCAACCACGTGTTAAACACGCTGTCGATTCTTGGGATTTACAGGGTTGTCCCAATAGGGGAATCGTTTTTTAGAACTCCACTAGAACCCTACGATGGCGAGTTCATGCCTAGATATTTCACATACACCATGTATCTCCGACTAGTCGAGAAATCCGGCGTGCTGAAAATAATTTGAAGGGGGTTGGCCGTGAGGGTTACCGTGACAGGTGCTACAGGGTTTCTTGGCTCCTACGTTGTAGACAACCTGATCAAAAAGGGCTTCACTTTAAGAGGAACTTATCACACTCCTGAGAAAAGGCAGGCCTTGTTAGCGAAGAATGTTGAACCAGTATATATGGATTTAGAGAGACCCGAGACGTTTCTAAACGTGGTGAAAAATACTGACATATTAATCCACCTAGCAGCCTACTACACTTTCACAGGGAAGAAGAACCTATATTACAGGCTCAACGTGGAGGCAACCAGAATACTTGCAGAGCAAGCATTGAAGCATGGGGTGAAGAGATTTATCTATTGTAGCTCAACCGAGGCAATAGGCCCAGTGCAGAGCCCACCAGGCGACGAGGAGACGCCTCCTAACCCGCAGTTCGAATACGGTCGCTCAAAACTCCTCGCCGAGCTACAAATAAAAGATCTAGCGGCCAAGGGGCTCTCCTACACTATAGTAAGGCCCAGTGGACTGTACGGCCCGGGGAATGTGAACGATGTGTCATACTGGTTTATAACATCTTTCGCGAAGGGAGGCTTCTTCTCGAAATTCAAAATAGGAAATGGCGAGACGCTTATACAATTCGCACACGTTGACGATGTTGCCAAGGGTTTCACGCTAGTGGTTGAGAAACTGGAAAAATCTGAAAACCAAGTTTTCATTCTCTCAGAGGATAAAGCCTACACCTATAACGAGGTTTATAAGATTCTATCAGAGCTAACAGGTAATCCGCCGCCGAAATATAGTTTAACCCCCGCGTTAGCGAAACTCCTTTTATCGTTCACTCACGCATACTCGCTTCTAAAAGGAGATAATAATTTGCTACTGAGGAGAAGCATTGTTGACTCGGTGACTAAGCATAGAGCATACAGTATTGAGAAAGCAAAGAAGCTTTTGGGTTACTCCCCGAGGTATAGTTTAAAGGAAGGGTTGAGAGAGACCATTGAATGGTATAGGCTGAAGGGATACATTAAGAAATAACGTCTAGAATATTGGTTAGCTCCTTCAACACTTTCCACGGCTTGCATTTCTCTAAAACACTTACTCCCCAGGGCCTCATAATGAGTAAGAATTTAACGCCCGCGTTTACTGAGGCGATGCAGTCGTAGAGAGTGTCTCCGACGAAGAAGGCTTCAGTCTTGGCAACTTTCAATTTATCTAGAACGTGAATAATCATGTCAGGGCTTGGCTTAGGTCTCAGATCGTTTACTCTTCCTTGGATTATGTCGAAATACTTTGATATGCCGAAATAATCTAGCATTATCTCCGCATGCTCCTGCTCTGAGGAAGTTACCACGGCAAGCTTGAAGCCTCTTCTCTTCAACTCGGAGAGAACTTGCACACTCTCCGGGTATAGTTTCAACTCCCTCTGCCAGTGTTTAGAGAAGCATGAGAAAATGTCTTTAATTACTTTCTCAATCATCATGGGTTCTTGCGTTTTGAATACTTCGGCCACTACCTGCCAGGTGGGTAGACCCATCAGGCCTAATAGCTCATGCTCGCTGACTTTAACGCCGTGGCGTGAAAGCCCTTCTCCATAGCATTTAAGTATTAACGGCACGCTGTCTACTATAGTGCCGTCTAAATCGAATAAGACTGCTTTATCGCTCATTTTCTAAAACCCTTTTACGTAGAATCTTAACCCTTGATGGCGAATAAAAGCTTGAGCGTTATCTAAATCCTATATTCTAAACCGTGTCTCGCGATCAGCTCATCAGACTTCTTAGATAATATCCAGCCAATATACAAGTAAGTAGGGGTGAGGATCCCGGTCAATAATACTAGAAATGCTGGTTCAAAACCTGAAATCCCGTAAGAAGCTCTTAAGAGCTCTGCGGATAAGCTGGCAGGGTTTAGGAAGGCAATGTAAGGGAGAGGATATGTTGATGCAGGAATGATTGTTCCAACTGTTACAACTATTTGGAGAAGACCTGTCCATGAACCGCTCAGCCTGGTCCTGGTGTAAAGGTAACCGGCTAGAGCTCCATAAAACAACTCGACAACCATTAATGTGGATAGTCCTAGCGTTATTAGTAAGGGATTTCCCTCTAACCACCACGCAGGGTTAATACTGTAAAACCCGCTCGATACTAGTCCCAGCAATGCCAGAGAAGCCAAGCCTGTTAGCATAAGGTCTACCGGCAATGTACATACAATATAGTGGTAAACCCCCAGCCCATTCTCCCTGAACATGTCCGTTAAACCATCATGAACCATCCAACGGAGAAACTCTGTCCCAGTCCATAACCCAGTTGAGGCAAGGCTCATCCCAACGATCCCGGGGACTAAGAGCTTCAAAGTAATCAATGGGTCAGGTGAAAGATAGGAGGCCGGGATTATAAGTATAATCGACCAGAAAACACCATTAATTATCCATGATATGTAGCTCGTAAGGTGGAGCCTGGCTAGAACTCCACCCACATATAAAAGTCTAAGATATCTCGTTAAAATCTTCAACCCCTTCTCACCCTGGTATCAACAGTCTTATTGATGCTGACTGCTACGATGTAGTACGCCGTGAAGAGCATGGAAATTACCGTGAGAGGGGTGAAAACCTCAGGTGGAAACTCCTTCAAAACCACGAGCTGTATTAACT
>NZ_DBOUKL010000004.1:0-11474 GCF_059755995.1 Thermosphaera sp.
TAGCTGGGCCTGGGTCGCGGTCTTACCTCCAGCAGGGTCGTCGAATCTTCCAGTGTAAGTCCAAAGTATTGTCAACGGGGTGATGTTCACGCCTGCTCTCTCAGCATACTTGGCTTCACCATACCTTATCCCCCAGTAATACCCTGCTTCAAACTTGTATAGCACTGGGATCTCCATGCCGAGGACTACTCCCACGGCTGAGTAGTTGTAGTAGTGTGCAACCATGGCTGCTAAGGCTCCTACTAGGGCGCTTCCCTCATGCTCCTTGAACACGACGCTTAAAACGTTAGGCTTGTCCACTACTGCGTCGATTATAGCGAATAATTGGTTCGGATACTCTTCTGCAACCTGGCTTACTGCGTCAGCCATTAAGAATCCAACAGCCACTATAACAACGTAATCACCTGATTTAGCAAGGCTCCTGAGATTAGGCAGGTAGTCCGACTCGCTCTTGCTTTGGACTTCAACAAGCTTCAGGTTGAAATCTTTAGCAGCCCTGTTACCTCCGAGGTATGCCATGTCGTTGAAGCTTAAATCCCCTCTACCGCCAATATCGTAAACTATGCCTATTTTCCACTCGGCCACGGGTTGAGTAGAGTAGTAGTATATTAAGGCTCCAGCCACTGCAGCAACAATTATGAGGACGAGTATTATAGTTGTTCGAGCCACTGCTTTCAAAATACTCACCATATAATACTAAGATCCAGCTGTTATATAAGGATGAAGGAATAGAAGTGCCGCCGCCGGGATTTGAACCCGGGGCAACCGGATCTCCCCTGGGCTTCACGACCACGGTTCACAACCCGTATGAGTCCGGCGCTCTAGCCGAGCTGAGCTACGGCGGCCCTTCTCTCTAATAATCACTGATTCGAATCTTATAAAACTTAGTAGTAGGGTTAAATAATCATAATGCATCGAAACAGTTAAGTGCTAGGTTTTAGCTTACACCTGTGACAGGGTATATAATGAAACACAAGGAGTTTTAGGGGAAGCCAAGGAATGAGAGTGGTAAAACACAAACTGTACGTTTTATCCGCCGCAGTCCTATGGAGCACCATAGGGGTTGCGAGCGTGTATAGCACTGACCCGGCTTTAGCCGCCCTGGTGAGGGCTTGGGGGGCTGGGGTCGTGTCTTTAATAATATTTAGGAGTAGAAGCTTTTCTTCAATAATATCAGGCATCCTTCTCGGAGCCCTCTTCATTCTTTTCTCGCTCTCAGCAGTCTCGGCAGGCGTAGGGGTTGCCGCGTTCCTACTCTACACGGCTCCTTTGTGGAGCACGCTGGGATCCCTGCTATACGGTGAGAAGCCGGGCCGGCTTGACGCGCTATCACTTGTTTTATTGTTATTAGCATTATCAATGATTGGTTTTGAAACCTGTAAGGAGTCGCAGGGTTTGACAGGGTTTGCAGCAGGCTTAGGCTCCGGCATATCATACGGTTTATACATTTCAATCGCGAGGAACTACTCCAGGAGAAACGGGGCACTTAACGTTTCACTAGGAGCCATGCCGTACGCCGCGCTAATAACCACACTACTAACACTGGTTGTTCCAGGCTTCCACGTGAAAGCAATCGCTAACTATGCCGCGATTGCCGTGGGAATCTATTTAGCAATTTTCTGCACGATTCTACCATACTTATTACTTTCCAAAGGACTTGAAAAAGTAAGGGCTTCAACAGCATCCCTCATAGGCGTTTTAGAGCCGGTTTTAGCAGCGGCTTGGGGCGTGTTCTTTCTAGGGCAAATTCCCACACCCATCCTTACCCTAGCCTATGCGCTGATAACGTTCTCATCCCTTATGCAAGTCTTTTTCAAAGAATATTGACTACATTAGGTGTTTTAAAGAAAAAACACTGTTTGACATGGAAGAACCGGTTTAAAGCGGTTTTGCCCGCATCTGGTTTACTTATTGAAAAATACCCAATCCTAGATTAATTATCTGATTTCAAAAGATAAGTAAAACCCCAACACATATTATATCAATAGGTGTCGTAATGATTGTTGGAATAATTGGAACTGGAAACATGGGGTCCAGCCTAGCCGAGTGCTTGACGGGTAGAAATGTAGAAGTAGCATTGTTCAACAGAACAAGATCAAAGGCGGAAGAACTAGGTAGGAGGCTAGGGGCACGAGTATATGATTCTCCTTCACAGCTTGTTGAAAATGTTGAAGCCGCGATTGCCTTTGTAAGGGATGATCACGCGTTGAGAACAGTATTATTCAGCATTGCGTCAAAGAGCGGGAAGATCGGTGGAAAAGTTTTCATAAACGCTAGCACCGTCACGCCCTCCGCCAGTCTGGAGGCTATGGAGATTCTCGGGTCAAAAGGGATTGACTATGTTGAAGCACCTGTTTTCGGAAGCACGAGTGAGGCGCGGGAGTGCAGGCTGATTTCAATGGTTTCAACCAAGGAGTATTTGCTTGAGAAAGCAGTCAATATCTTAAAGCTTTACAGCGAGCGGATACACTACATTGGAGAACCGCCAAAGGCGATGGTGGTTAAGCTGGCTTTAAACAATTTAGCACTCGCCCTCCCCGCGGTTCTCGCAGAATCTATCATGCTGCTCACATCATGGGACATCGAGTTAGACGTGCTGAGAAGGGTTTCCCAGAACACTTGGATCGAGCCAGTGTTAAACAGGTACTGGGATAGGGCTCTAGGAGATTCGAGGCCAAGGTTCACCGTGGACAATGCGGGGAAGGACTACTCTTACGTAGCAAGCGCTTTAAAATACAAGGGTCTACCCTCCTTCCTGTCTGATGCCGTCTCATCAATGTACCACCTGGCAGGTCGCAACGGCTTGGGCGATAGAGATTACCCGCAAATAGTTAAGTACTACCGTGAAATAGCCGGGAGAAGCCAATCCAGCGCAGGTTAACACCCAATATACTTCATTGAAAGTACTGTTCGAGATCTAACTAATTCAGGAATACAGTCAAGTCATCATCTCTGATCATGGTTTTTCCAGAGGATGTTGCGATTAGCTTCTAACAATCTAACCTCTTCACCCATAAACTCTGCTGCGGTGTTGATTTTTACCTTCGTATTCAGCTTTTCCAGTTTCTCAAAATACTTCTTATAGTGCTGGTCTCTCAGGAGGTGGTGATCAAGGATTAGAACGGTGTTCTGCTTGATATTCTTTAACAGCGTCTCAAGGTTTGTGAAATCCCCCTGATCCTCACCTAGGTATGTGGGTGGCCCGCTCATTATTAGAAAATCCGGTTTCTTACGCATTAAATAGTTGAAAGAATCCTGGCAGAGGCAGCCCTGGATATCGCTAGCATGGATTGCGGTCACCCCCTCCTCGGTTATCGCGGTGGTTAAAACCCATCCGAGTTTTGAACCGCATTGTCCATGTGAAAGAGGGTGTGAAAACTCCAGTGAAACCCGGCCTATCTTCATACTGGTTGAATCCGCGTACACTATCGATTTCGCAAGGTTTTTCACTTTCATTTTCTCTAGCAAGACGTAAGCCCTTATTCTCTGACTCGGGTTTATGAATACTCGTGGATGCTTGATGAGAAGATTTTTACCCGCGTAGTACTCTTCCTCTCCCACCCGGTATAGGTAGTGGTCTCTGTGATAGTGTGAAATGACAATGTAGTCCGATTCTCTCGCATAATCATATATAGCGCGGAGTTTTTCTCGCAGAGTCTTCAGCTCTTCTTCATGCGGCGGTAAACCATACCTCCTGGGCGCTAGGGCGGCTCCAGGGTCAATGAAAAACGTGCCTTCGGAGGTTTCTATGAAAGTAGCCATTGATCTAACTCCCATGCTGTCGAAAGCGATCAGCTTTATCCTCAACTACCTCACCGTCTAGAATATGTTATAGGTTTATGGGGAAAAAGACTATATGCTCAGGGAGGCTTCTTCCAACCCGGCTCTCACCAGAAAGGGTACCGGGTTTATCAGCAACCATAAGGCTACAAAATCACACAGTACCGTCCTCACAATTATAACAAGGCTCTGATACCGACCCAACCCTTGTAACGATCCATTGTAGATCATTGCGAAGGCTAACTCTGAACTTATCGGGAAAAGCATTTTTGCCTGACAGGTTCCACCCAGGATCGCTCACACTACATCAATGGCTTAATCCTTGCGTATAAACTCGAGCAGGCTCATCACTATTTACCTGTGCTTAATGTTGGTTAATTTTTTAAATTTGTCTTAATAGAAACAATGTGAAATGGTTAGTTAGACGTCACAAATAATAAGGGCATGCAACCATTATTTAGAATGGGGATATAATGTTAAGCAAGAACCCGTTAGACATTCCTTCATCTAAAAAGCTGTCGAGTAGCGAGGTGGCTCAGGCGTTACGGTTAGCTATTATTGCTGAGTTAGACGCGATTAACCTGTATTTACAGTTGGCTAGCTCGATCGAGGATGAGAAGGTTAGGAAAGTATTTGAAGACGTGGCTTTAGAGGAGAAGACACACGTTGGAGAATTCCTTGCAATGCTTAAAAACATGGATCCTGAACAAGTGGAGGAGTTGGAGAAGGGTGCTGAAGAAGTGCGGGAGATAACAGGGGTGGAAACAGCCGGTTCCGCTGAGCCCGTGAGGAAGGGGAACGCGAAATCTTGGAGCGATTTCGAGGAGTTTGTTAAGGCTCAGGTTAGAAACACGGTGAAAGAGCTGAGTTTGATAAGGAACAACCTGCCGGTGATAATGCTTGGGAAAGGGGCTTCATCCACGGTGTTTGAGAGAGAGCCAGGTAAACAGATAATTATACCTTTAAACGAAGTATCGGTTAACTTCTTAATCAGCCGGAGAGAAGTCGACAACTGGTTGTCAGGCGTGAGCGATTTAAGCTTGCCCGATGTCTTCAAAGCATCTAGGGAGCTGGTTTTAGCTGAGGACAGGCTTGTATTGGAACGGCTCCTCGAGTGTAAGGAAACCATCACATATGATGTCGGCACATGGGAGAGTGGAGATGAGGTTGTTAACGATGTTGCGAGAGCGGTTTCAACCCTGATGTCTTCAGGCTTTCATAAAAATATTATGATGATAATTAATCCTGCCAGGTATGCTAAGCTGTTAAGAGTTGATTCTAGAACAGGGTTAACCACCTTGGAAAGGGTTAAAGCCTTCGTATCCAACATTGTTATTACGCCGCTCATCAGCGAGAAGGAGACCATAATACTCTCCTCAACACCAGAGGTGGTCGACGTGGCCGTAGGCGGCAACTCCGAGGTTGACTACATAGGGCCTAAAGACGGTCTTCACGAGTTCAGGGCTTGGTCGTCAATAGCTGCTCGCATAAAGAATGGACACGGTATAGTGATTCTCAGAGAGAAATAGCTTACCCAGCCGTGTTTCAAAACATGTTGTTTAAATCATTTTTTAAAATAAGGGCCCGGGCCGGGATTTGAACCCGGGACCTCCGGGTTTCAGCAAGCCCCTCATCACGGGCTTCCACAGCCCGGCGCTCTATCCAGGCTGAGCTACCCGGGCCACCTCCAACAGTTCACGTGGCCTGGGGTCATCATTGCCTAACGGCTCTATGCTCGGGCCCTTCAAAAGTATCAAGGTTGAAAAGGGCTTATATCTTTATTTTCCCAACCAAACCACTCCTCCACTAGTGGGGCTTTGGTCAAGCCAGTGGCCTTAGTTTCCGGGTTAAAGAAGATGGTTGAAGCAACTGGGCAAGGTTTACTGGTAAAAACACCGTTTAAAATAAAACATAATTTTGGGGTTAAACCAGTTCTTTCACGCCCCATAGTCTAATGGTAACAGGCATTCTTGTCATTATGGGCATGGTCTTCTCAAGGTCGCTCGTATATCCTTTCAATGGCTTGTTATCCACTACACCTACGAAGCCCATGAAGTCCCCGGCTCTTGAAACAGGTATGGTTACGCTCATCCTGTTCAACGGGTCGCGTATCGTTATCAATGCCAATTTGTATTTGGCAATCTCCCTTATCGACTCCAGGGTTGTCTTAACGAGATCGTTAATCGTCCATCCCGGGCTCAGGTTTTTAGTGGTTATAAGGTCTGATTTAAGCATAAGAACCGCTAGGTATGTCTCATCTAGCAGTTTTTCAACAGGATACTCCTCTTCCTCTCTCTTAGGAGCTGGCGCGGCTGGTGCCGGCGCAGGAACAGGAGCTTCAGGTTTAACCGGGGCTGGTGTCGGTGTTGGAGGAGTTGGCGGTACAGTAATTGGTGGGGGTTTAACAGAAACTTTGGGAGGTCTCTCAAACAATTCTAACAGCCCGGAGTAAAGTAGTGAGACGAAATTGTTGCACACACCGCCTTCTTTCGACTCACAGTTAATGCGTATATCCGCCATGCTCCCTTTATCAGCTGGTTTCACCTCGGCTTTCAACACGAAATCGGCTAGTTCGCCAGACCCTTTTATGATGATGCTGTCTTGAGTAACGCTCTCCACGTTTAGGTCGAACACGAGCTCGCGGTCAAACCCGTGGAATGTTTTAACCTTTGCTTGAAGCGAAACTTTTCCCTCCTTGGAAGCAAGGGTTTTCACGTTTTTGACATTCTTGAAGAATGTTTGAAGGTCGTACATGAATCCTAGAAGGTTTAACGGCTCCATCGCCACACTCGTGGAAAATATAACATATGCGCCAATAATAGGCATTCAAACCACTCTCCAATCTAAGTTAAAATTATGTAGAAATTAAGAATATAAAGATATGGAGGTACTCACACTAGCTTAGAGATACAGCAAGCATTCTGATAATGTCGGCAACCCTTTCTCCTCTGTCAGTGGCCTCTTCCAAGGTGTCGATAATCTCCTTGCTCAGAATACACCACTCTATGGATTTTTCATTGCATTTTTTAAGAACTATCTTATACGCTTCGAGCTTCAAGTCGTCAACCTCTTCCTCTATTTTCTCAATCTCATTAGTGTATTCTATCGTCTCCTGGGCACTTCTTTTCAGGCTTTGAAGAGCGGATAGGATGAGCTCGGCAATATGCCTTATTTTAGAAGAAACGGTGGAGATGTATTCAATCACGTGCTCCTCCAACTCTTCTGAAGCATCCATGAGTATAAGGATTCTTTTTCCAACGGCGCGACAGTAGCCTGCGATCTGGTCAATGTTTAGTGTCAGATTTATCAAGTACTCCCTGTCTATGGGGTGGATTAAGACCTGGCTAACCTCCTTCATCAGAGTCCTCTTGAAAACATCGGCCTCTCTCTCAAGCGAGGAGAGTTTTTCATAATCTTTTCTGAAAGAGTTGAGGTCGCGATCTTTCACATGAGAGATAGAGTCTTCTAGCGCCCGAGCTGTCTCTACGACTTTCTCAACATGTTTCAAATGGTCTTCAAGAATCTTCTTCTCCATCTGCTTGGAGGTCCAGAACCAGGTGCTCATATAACCCCCACCAGGAGCCCTATAATATGATAAAGTATTGCTCCGATTATTATAGTTATGGGGAGAGTTAGCAACCAGGAGAAGACAATCTTTAACACAACGCTTTTACTGCTTTGAAACCATTTCCTCCCGTACTTAGCGAACCCCACTCCAATAATAGATGAGACTGATGCGTGAGTGGTTGATATTGGCATGCCGTAGCCTATTAGCCACGAGGGAATAGTTGTGAATAGCCAAACGGTAAGAGAGTTTGAAGCTTCAGCAACCACTCCTGACCCGTAGTCGAGCTTCGTTATCTTGTACGCAACAGTGTCTATTACTTTACGACCGATACTCCAGCCGCCCACCACGATGCCTGCAGCACCCATTGACGCGAGAACAAGCATTGTGTGGGCATCGGGCAAGCCAAGGTATTTAGATGTTACAAATAAGTAAACCCCTGTAGCGTTCGCAACATCGTTAGCGCCGAAAGAGTATGCTGAGAATAGCAGTGTGAGGATCATGAGTATTTTAATAGCCCTCCTCCCTCCTGGAGTGGTTTCAAGCATTGTTAAACGTTTTTGAAGAACCGTGTAAAGGCTTAGTGAGAGAAGTATTGCTGATAGCGGCGATATTATCCAGCTTAACACAATGTTGGATAGAACACTGAAATTCAAGTCTCCCAGGGACAGCTCGCCTTTAAGAACCATTCCAAGGCCAACGCCTATTACACCTCCAACAATACTCTGGGTGGTTGAGATCGGCATTCCTTTCAAAGTAGCTATCAACACCCATGAACCCGCTGCCAGGACTGTCGCTACAGCTCCGGCTAACGGTATTGTGGGGACGATGCCTTTTCCAATGGTTTTGATTACAAATGAGCCTTGTAACAGGGCCCCTGCGAAAACCCCTATCGAGAAGAGGGCGAGAGCTTGGCGAACTGTTAGGACGCCGGAGCCTACGGCCGTATCCACCGGGTTAGCGGCATCGTTTCCCCCGATATTCACCGCCATGAAAAACGCGAGGCAGTACCCGATTATCACGAGCACTAATGGCTCCATATTGCCCTGTTGAAAGTATTCAGCCCTCAGTTAATAAATCTCCATCCTAAAGTAATAGTTAAATATTTTAGTCCTTTCTCCTAAACAATTTTAAACAGGCCGCCGTAGCTCAGCCTGGTGGAGCGCTGCCCTGGTAAGGCAGAGGTCCCGGGTTCGAATCCCGGCGGCGGCTCTACCATGATGCTTGTTCAATGAGAACCGGCGATTTAGATGAAGAATGCCCGCGAACTGTTTGAAATCATCAGGAGTGTTTCTGAAAGCTTAACCGGGCTGCTCAGGGAGTGCTATGGCGACACGGCTTACTCTGAAGTGATAGGTTTAGGCGTGACAGGGGATACCTCCAGACGCATAGATATAGTGGCCGAGGAGCATGCTGTTGAAGAACTGCGTAGAACGGGCCTCAGCATCTGGGTTGTTAGCGAGGAAAAAGGCTTGTACAAGTTGAGCGAGAAGCCGGATTATGTGGTACTGATTGATCCGTTAGATGGAAGCCTCAACTACTCAGTGGGAGTACCCTTCGCCTCAGTATCCTTGGCAGTATTCCCTTACAAGCAGTTAAATCCTCAAAGCATTCCTGAAGATGTTGTAGGGGTTGTAGAGAACATTTTCACGCGTGAATGGTACGGGGTTATCGGTCGCGAAGTATATGTTGATGGAAGACTGGTTGAATCATATCCTGCGCAGAGGACTGGAATAGCATCGGTTTATTTTGATACTATTGAAGAGCTAAAGAACCTGCGTGATTTCTTCAAAAATCGCGGCTGGAGGCTAAGGCTGAGAGTTTACGGGTCGGCATCACTTGAATCAGCCTATGCATCGGTTGGAAAAATAGACCATTTCATATCGTTAACGAAAAAACTTAGAAACACTGACATAGTGGTTGGCTACGTAATCGCAAGCAGGCTCGGAGCCAGCATTACAGGAGATGTTACGCCCTGGAAAGTCTTCACAGGCAACGTGACCACTGTTGGCAGGATAGCGATATCTCCTCCTGAGAGATTGATAAGCATCAGCTCTCTTAACGAGCTAGGTCAATGATCAACCTTGTTTTACCAGACAGAATTCTAGGACCCTTCTTTGTCAGCAATACATCCTCTTCAAGTCTAACCCCGAATTTCCCAGGATAGTACAGCCCGGGTTCAACGGTGAAGACCATGCCCGGCTCGAGCACGGTTTCACTTCCCAGTCTTAAATAAGGCGGTTCGTGAACAACCACGCCTATCCCATGTCCAAGACCGTGGATGAATTTCTTCCCTACACCGTTTTTCTCGAAGAACTCGACCACCTTCGACGCTGGCTCACCGGCTTTAACGCCTGGTTGTATGGACTCTATACCTATTTGTAAAGCCTGCTCCACAAGCTCAAGGGCTTTCTTCTCCTCCTCGCCCAGCCTCCCGTATTTTAAAATCCTTGTAATATCGCTACACCTACCCCCATACTTAACTCCGACATCTACTAGTATGATATCGCTCCTACCCAGCTTCCTGGATGTTGGGACGTTGTGTGGGTAGCTGTTATTGGGCTTGAAGGAGATAATGGGCTCGAAAGCATATTGGCTGACTCCCTCTCTTCTAACTCTTTCCTCGAAGTAACCTGTTAGCTTGGCCTCGGTAACTCCTTCAGTAACCATTGATGCCAGCGTGCATATGCCTTTAGATGTTATTTCAATCGCCTTCTTTATCGCGTTAACCTCCTCCCTTGTCTTAACCATTCTCTCCTTCCATATCCTGCCGGAAGCGTCAACGATTCTCTCGCCCGGTAGCTCTGTCAACAAGTGTGAAAGAGTGGATGGAAAGGATTTGTCAACACCAACTTTCACGCTCTCTCTTAGTAGATCGTTAATTATTTCTTTCCAGTCCTTATCGACCACTACAGCATCATCCGGTTTAATCGATTTAGAAACACCGTACACTTCAGCCCTGTCTTTTAAACTATCCCGGAACCTGTAGAACTCTAAGACAGGAACGTAGAGTTTTACGCTTCCGTTTTTATCTGCGTAGAGGATTTGGGTGGAGTCGGCGATTGTCGGAACACCTGTGAAGTACTCGGTGTTATCCGGGGCTGTCAGAATAAGGGCGTCCACTTTCAAATCTTGAATTATGCTCAGAATCTTACCGGTGAAATCCAACGAGCGCACCCTCTTAGAGATTTAATTTTGAGATAATATAAAAACATGGATGTTTAATTGATTCTAAAGGTGTTAGCGATGGATACGGGTAAGTGCCCTAGGGACGCGAATAAAATGCTCTTCACGCTTGAATCGGAGAAGTTGAGCAACGGGGTTGCCAGGGTGTCACTGGTTTTGAAATGCCCCGTCTGCAATTACAGGGTTGTTGTAGAGAGGTTGGAGGCTAGTAGGGATAAGGATGGGAATATCTTGATAAGAAGGTTTTTCACGGAACCTAAACCTGCGTGAAGCCGGGCTTGAACCCTCTTATTCAATCACGCTGTTAATCAAATCCTTGATAAGCTGGGGGTTAATCCCCGTGAACTCGACCTGGTAGTTCTCAGGGTCTAGCGGGGATAAGATCACTATGGCGTCCTGAGGGCTTCTAATGTCAAGGAGTCTTATCACGAACTTGTTAACTCTTCCCGACGGGATTGTGAGGGATTCGAATTTTTTCTCAGGGAAAACCGGCTCTTCCTTCATCGTCTCCCCGACTAGAACGTATCTGGTCGTTTTCCTCCCCGAGCGAATCGTCACCTGTTTCAGCCTGTCCTTGACAAGTATCCACCTATTGCTTGGAAGCTTCATGAATATTTTCAACCACTACCCCCTTCCGAATATTCAAGGTTAATAATATATTATATGTTTAAACTTAAATATCAGGGATGACCGGGCAGAGACGTACTGAGCAATGATGTAGGTGGAGCGACTGGGACCTTTAGAATCCTATTTAAGCCTTTTCCTGGATAATCAAAAACGGTGTGTGAATTATGAAGTACCCGGATGTGGTTAAGGAAGTTGAAAAAATCGCGTGGCCTAAACCAATGAAACTGTTCACCGCGGGCCCTGTCGCGTGCTTCCCCGAAGTCCTGGAGGCTATGAAGATACAGATGTTCAGCCACAGGTCTAAGGAGTATCAGGA
>NZ_DBOUKL010000040.1:0-15395 GCF_059755995.1 Thermosphaera sp.
GGCTACTACTGCGAACACCGTAGCCCTCTTAGTATTGTTCTCGCTCAACTCGATGGCTTTCTCTAGGAAGAAGTCCCCTCTTATAAGGCTGATGTTAGCGGCTTGAACATTCTGCTCGATCTCCCACTGAAACAGGCTGTAGGTTAGGTTTCTCATCGTGTATGCAAGGTCGAGCGCCTCGGTCAAGTTGATGGCAAGCCTGTACAACCCGTATGCCGTGCCGCCAACATTTACGTCTTCAACAATGTTCTCATCCTGCACCGGGGTCTCATCAGCAATTAACGCTACCGGGGTTATCAACGATGCGAATAGAGCGACTAACACGAATATAGGGAGTATTTTCAGACCTTTCATACTTCCCACCGAGTCTATCGTATGTAGACCGTTTTAAATAAGGGTTAATTGATAAGTTCCATAAGGGATTGTTCCACCCGGTTGAAACGATCAACAAGGTGGATTGGTTTGTGGATTTATGAAGAACTTTACAGCTGCCCCAAAACAGTCTTGATAAGTAAGGCTTTTGTAGGGAAGCATCCCGGTCTCCTGGCCTTGTCGATTGGAAACTACAGGGCAAACGCGTTGAGGAAGGGAGGCGATTGGTTTCTTTACCACAACATTCCCGTAGAGCTAAATCCTGATGAAACCGTTTATGCATGCCTTCAAATAGCCAGGGGGTTGTTGCATGAGCAGAAGGGGTTGGAGAAGGTGATTGCGACATCAATGTTTTACGGTGGTTTAACGTTTTTCATAGAGCAGAGGACCGAGCACATTCTATTAAACATGGAGCCAGTAAACACAGATGTTTTCAGGTTTTACATAAACCCAAAAGGAGAAAAAACGGTTAAGGAGTCGGATTTCGAGCAACTAAGCCTGTTCATGCTCTCCATGAGAGAGGGTCTCGAAGACTTGATGCTTGAGAGCTGTGCTGAAATCGGTAGGAGAAGAGGTAGCTCATGCGTCATCCCCACAAGCGTTGGAGAGCTAATAGTTTCAACTGAGGAAATTGCTGAAAAAGATTTGCTGAGAGCTATCCCCGATAATGCTCCTCTCAGACATGTTGTAAAGGTTTAACATGAAGCCTGGGGAGTCACGCCTTTCTTATATTCATAAATACGCATATTAGTGTTTGAGGGAGTTGCATGATAACAACTTTAGACATGAAAGTCCTTGAGACAAACTCGGTCGCGCTAGGCTTGCCGCTTAGCAATTTAATGGAGGCGGCAGGTAAGAGCGTTGCAGACTTCGTGGATTCACAGTTGAAGAGAAGGGAGGAAGTAAGCATCATGGTAATGGTTGGGAAGGGAGGAAACGGCGGGGACGGGCTTGTAGCAGCCAGGTATCTTTCATCAAAAGGCTACAGAGTTGAGGTTCTACCAGCCTACCCGTTCTCGGAGATAGAGCATCCCGACACGTTTTTCAACTTGAAAATTCTGAAAAAGCTTGATAGTGTGGTAATTCATGAGCCTGGGCAGGTAAGGGCTCTGGAGAACAAGGACGTGATCATTGACGCGTTAATCGGCACCGGGGTTAAAGGAGCTTTGAAATCTCCTCTAAGAGAACTTGTTGACAGGGCAAACGAGGAGAAGGCCTATTTGAAAATCGCTGTCGACACGCCTTCAGGACTCGATCCTGACACAGGGGAAGTGCATGGGACAGCTTTTAAAGCACATTACACGGTCACCTTCCACGATCTTAAGCCAGGATTGCTGAACAACCCTGAGTACACTGGTGAGGTAATTGTCGCAAATATTGGCATCCCTGTAGAGGCAGATCAATACGTGGGGCCGGGCGACGTCCTCCATAGAGTTCCTCCTCGACCAAGGGACGCGCATAAAGGCTCGTCTGGGAAGGTGCTCATCATTGCTGGAAGCATGAGGTACGTTGGAGCAGCACACTTAGCGGCCCAAGCCTCCTTACTAGCCGGGGTGGACCTCTCCTTCCTCATAGTGCCTAAGGCGATCAGGGATATAGTGGCTGGTTTCTCACCAGACGTGATAACCCTGCCCTATCCGGGTGAATACTTGTCAAACAATGCGACACCTGTAATCACTAAATACATTGAAGAGTTGAAACCGCACGCTATCGCTATAGGACCGGGCCTTGGCAGCGAGTTGGAGACCTTGGAAGCCGTGAAAAAACTAACCAACTACCTGGTAGAAAAGAACATCCCACTGGTTCTCGACGCAGACGCGCTCAAAACAGTTAAGCTAGGGGAGGACAGGTTTAACGGAATGGTTGTTTTAACACCCCACCGAGGAGAGTTCAAAAACATCACAAACTACACTATTAGCGAGGACCTCCGCAAGGCTTCACGAATGGTTGAAACTGTTGCGAAGGATTTAAACGCTTTGATCTTGTTGAAAGCACCAGTTGACATTATAAGCAACGGGGAGAAAACACGGTTTAATAAGACCGGGAACCCGTACATGGCCGTAGGAGGCACTGGGGATGTTTTAACAGGGCTTGTAACAGGGTTAATACCCCAGGTTAAAAACCTGTTCCACGCTGCGTGTATAGCGGCATATCTGAACGGGTTGGCCGGGGACTACCTGCTTAAAACCGGCAAGCACGTCTCAGCTTCAAACATACTTAGAGTACTTCCGATCGTTAAGAACAAGCCCTTAGAGATTCATAAGAAGATATATGATTAAAAACCGTTAAAACATTGTTATAATTGATGATGGAAGATGGGTGAACAGGACAAGAAGAATATAGAGGAAAAACTCATACCAGGGGTTATACTTGACGAGGATGCAGAAGAGATCTACTACGAGTTAACAGGGTCGAAGTGCTCGAAATGTCCGTTAAGAGGCATGTGTGGGTAGTTGGAATTGCCTCGTGAAGTAGTGAGAGGCGCTAAATTCAGTTTCAAATGCCAGAGAAGTGGTGTTTGCTGCAGTAGCGGGCCAAACGTGACTTTAACCTCCTACGATATATGCAGAATAGCGAAATATATGAATGTGGATTGGCGGGAGCTCGTCGGCAAGTACGTTAATGCCGTAGTAGCGGACCATATACCGGTGCCATTTCTAAGAGGTGAGAGAGACCGGTGCATCTTCCTTGTTAAAGTCAACGGCCTGCCCTCATGCAGCATCTACCCTGCAAGACCCTTGAGGTGCAGGCTCTTCCCGTTCATCCCATACGGGCCTAAAGTCCTTGACAAGATGTATGTTTCCAGCATATGCCCAGGCGTGGGGAAGGGGGGTGAAATAGATCCTCCATGGGGGGATTTGGAAAAGTATTCGGAGGAGGTTTCCGATCACTACCGGAGACTATACGATTTAATCTTTAACAAGAGATACGAACCGATTAAAGCGTTAGAAGAAGTTACAGATACAGTGTGCAAGGAAATCTCTGAGCTATAAATCTTACTATTCAGCCAATATCCTGTTCTAAGGAGTTTGGTCAGACAGGGGTTCACTCTGATCATCTCTAATCTCTCGCGGCAGGGCTTCTTCATCCCTTAATTTAATATCCCTACTCCTAATAATAATTTTGACACGGGGGGTTAAATGAGCCTGAATGATCTACCATTGATACTTAACAAGACTTTCAACGGGGACCTCTACATTGACTTCAAGAACACTGAGGTAAAGCTGGGGGGAAATGTAAATCAAAAAGTAACCATACCAATAGGTCTTCCCAACAGGATTTCCACGCCGCTTCAGCTGGCAATTCTCGACATGATTGTTGAATCACCAGACAATAGGATTGATTGGAAAGTCAAAGTCAACGGGGTCAACATAACTAAAGAGTTCAAACCGTTATTCACCGCGAAAACGGATTCAACAGTATACTCTAAATTCGTTTTCGACATAACGAGTATTTTGAACACTGAGGAGTCGATGAGTAGGAACTGGGTTAACGTGACTATTAAACATGAAGGTGGCACATGGTTCTCCATTAAAACCCTTCTCTTAATCTCAATTTACGAATCAGAGGATGGGAGGACAAGCCTTGAATACAGGTCAGGGCTGGTCCGGTTGAGACCCGGGGAGAGGTTCAACATAAGTAAGGGTGAGGGGGAGCCCTACTCCAACGTGAAAATAGTCTACGGCTCCATGTCAAAGGACCTCATAACTACAGTACATATTGGAGATAGAATTATCAGGCTCGGTATTCACAACGATTTTGAAGAATACGAGTTCACGAGAGAAGGTAAACAGCCAGTGTTCATCCAGGTTGAAGAGAGTGTTAAAAGCTCGAAAACTAAAGAGGTCCTCCTTGCCAACGTGATCAGTTACAATAGCACTCTTAAAGCACCGTTTCTAGTTGGAAGCCTGGACTCGGTGCGGATGGAGGGCAGGGAGCTAGTAATTGATCTAAGCTTGAAGAACACCGGTGAATCTGCCCCTGACAGCGTGGTCTACACTATTCTCCACAAGGGTCAAGCAATCTACACTAGTAAGGATGTGGAGAGGATTGACCCCCAAATGCTAGTCAACAGGAAAATCCATGTTAAGATGCCTGAGGGCGTTGACGAAGCTACTTTGAGAATTATCTGGCGTAAATTAACTAAAACATGGTTTCTAGACCTGCCGATTTCTTTGAAGAAGAATTAAAAGCTCAAACGTATCTTACTTCTATACCTCTCCTGCTCGCGTAATCCTCTATAAGACTCCTATGTTCGATGCGAGTGCCCTTCTTTTCAACGATAATCCCTCTTACGTCGATATCGCTCCTACTAATCATCTTGTCAAGGATTTCTTGGGAAAGGTGTTGGAGGGCGTACTTGGGAATAATGTGGCCATAGCAAACATTCTCTTTCAACGCTATTTCCGTGTGCTTTCTAGGGTAATGTCCGCCACCTATCCCGATTACCGGCTCACAATTTGCTTGTGGTGATTCAAGGGGCTTTACAATCGAAGAGGCTACAATGAAGTGGTTTGTCAGGTCTCCCCACTCATTCACGCTGCTGCCGATTTCCACGAAGACGAGAGGCTTAGATAGGGAGGTTGGGCCGTGATGTGTTGCCTCGTAGCTAACCTCGTACTCGGCTCTATTACTATTCCTCCAGCTATCATGCAATGCTCGCAAAAGAAGCCAAGAAACCATAGGCGAGGATATACCGAGTTCACCGGGGTTGCCACCGTACAAAGCGTTCCCACCAAAGTTGCCTGTGTGGTGGACCGTGTAACTTTTAACTCGTGCCTCGCTGGAGTGTCTCGACAAGATGATGTATATTTCAACCTCCGGAGGCATTCTATCATCTAGAAAATCAAAATATATCACATCCTCCCTGAATCCTGCTAAAACAATATTCCCGCCTTGAAAGCAGGTTATGCTGTTCTTGCAAACAGAGGATTCTGAAAGCCCCATCTTATCCCTGAGAGCGCGCGCTATTCCCGCACCGGCGGGATCGTTTATGCTGTAAGCAAGACCGTACATTCCCTACACCAATCTGCAATTATAAGCAGAATTCGTTTTTAATAATAAGGGGTTGGAATGAAATTCAACATTGAATCTTGGAGAAAGAGGAAGAAATCCTTCTGGAGGCGAATTCTGGAGGATCTGGAAATAGGGTATTTGGATAAGGACCTTCTCCCTCTCCTCCTATTGCTCAACCTTGACGCACGCATTTACACGATGAGTAGCTGTAGCGGTAGGATCACCCTTGTCGACGGTGACAATCCTTGGAGCAGGGAGGATACTAGCGTGGTTTTTAAAAAGCATCTCCCAATTACTCTCGATGAACTAGCAAGCATTTACCGGGTGAAAGTAGCTAGGAAATTATGGATCGTTGTTACGGGACCCATAATCCATCTCTCTTCTTCCCAGATACCTCTAGCCCTCCGGATCCTTGAACACGCGAGGAAAGAAGGCTATAAACACAGCGGCATCATGCATTTAAGCCGTTCGAAAGGGGTTTTATTAGAATTGTCCACGGGGATCTGGGTCTCGCAGCTTTTGCGAACCGTTGAAAATCTTGTGGTACCCGAGGAGGGTTTAAGCCTTGTTGTTAAAGAGTATAACAGGATACTTTTGGAGGGGAAGAAGCGTCTCGACAAGCTGTATAGCTCTTTAAAACAGATAATCCCTGAAGAAGTGGACCTCGAAGTAAACGAAGACATCGGTAAGAAACTAATGTATCTTGGAAATGTGACTCCGCTACAAGTGTTTTGTGAGCTGGCTGGGATAAACGAGGATTTTATGACTCAGAGGTAAACCACTTCAGACTCATGAATGATATTTTCCAAGTCTTTCTCAGCCTGTTTTAAGTACTCTGCTAGAATATCCCGTACCTCCTTACCCGAGAATGTCGCCGGGCTGTCCGGTTTCAACTTGCATTCGCCGACTTCTCGTGAAAGAACTGAGAATCCAATTTTCCTCGATGCCTCAATTATTTCTTCCTTGTCTATGAAAATCAGCGGACGCATGACCGGCTTGTCGACGAGTCTTGTTAAGGTTTTAAGATTACTGGAGGTTTGACTGGCAACCTGCCCCAGTGATTCGCCTGTGATGATAAGGTCGCAGTTTTCCTTCTCAGCTATCAGGCTAGCAATCCTGTACATGGTTGCTTTGCATGCTAAGCACCTGTACTTTAGAGGTATCTCAGCGTTTGCAACGATTCTTGAAGCATTCTTCACAATATATGCTTTAAGCCTGTCCCACGGGGTTTTCTCAGCAAGAAGCTTTAAACCCTCCATCGCTCTTTCAACAGCTTGCGGGGACCAGTAAGGGGACATGTCTACGAAGACAGGAATTACTCTAACCCCCCTCTTAACGGCTTGAATGGATGCCAGCGCGGAGTCAACGCCTCCTGAGAACAAGACTACTCCACAACCTTGAATGCCATATGGTAGCCCGCCCATCCCCTTGTAGACCTTGTTGTAAACAAACATTACCCGGGTTCTGACGTCGACTCCTATAACGGCCTCGGGCTCCACCAGGTCGACAACGGCTCCTGTTTCATCAACTACTGCTTTAGATATGAGAGCTGTAAGCTCTTTTCTACCAACGCCGAGACTTCCCTGGAGCTCTATCTTAAACCTTCTAACCCTATCCCTTACCAGGATGTTAGAAATGGTTTCAATAAGAACGGAATAATCTTTCCCGATTCCCACGACAGGGCTGAAAGAAGAGATCCCGGGGACATATCGCAGAATACTTAAGTATTGATCCAAGGGTGAGCCTAACGGATCTATTAGTATTCTAACATTATCTACAACTTTCAATTGCGCCTTTAAGCCTTTCCTTTCAAACACTTTCTCAATGCTTTCTCTCAGGAAAGATAAGTAGGTAGCCCTAGTATTCACTCTTACCATGTATTCCCCGGGTCGCACGAGTATGGCATTAAACATTTATACCAGCCTGTTTAATTAGTGATAGGCGAAAAGACTCTATTAAGGTGATTATATGAGCCAGGAAGTAGGGATCGAGGACTTTTCGCGCATCGAGCTGAGAGTTGGACTGGTCAAATCCGCAGAGAAGGTGCAGGGGAGTGAGAAGCTTATCAGGCTAGTCGTTGACCTCGGGGCCTTGGGCGAGAGGCAGATCATAGCGGGCCTGGGTAAATGGTACCCACCCGAATACTTCATTGGTAAATACATCATTGTGGTTGCAAACCTGAAGCCGAAAAAAATGATGGGGCTTGAAAGCAAAGGCATGCTACTAGCAACAGATACTGATCCGCCCGTGATAGCCACTGTTGAAAAACCAGTTGCTCCGGGAAGCAGGTTGTTTTAAGGAAAAATTTTCGATTCTACTTAGCGAGAGGAAGAAATGTATTTACTGTACCATATCATCCTAGATAAGGCGTAAACAGCTCTCTCAGGCGCTCCGTAGGCTGGTATTCCGTTTCTGTTCAAATACCTTATAGCTTCGTACGTGTCCTCGCCGCCCACGAAACCTGCCACTATAGGCTTAGAAGCCCCGTTTGACTGGTAGAACTCAACAATTGCCTTAGCGAGTTCTCTTGGATCGAGAATCGCAGTTCTACAATACAGCAAAACTATATTGTCAATCTCATCGGAATCTAGTGCAGCCTTCAAAGCTTTCAAGTAATTATCGGCCACGGCCTGTCCCGTTAAGTCAACAGGGTTCTTAGGACTGCCGAACCAGGGCATGGAGGCTTTAAGCTTCTCCTTCAACTTCGGGGACGGGTCCACCAGCTTAACATTGTTCAGCTCGGCTGCATCGGTGGCTAGCACTCCAACCCCTCCTCCATTCGTAATTATGATCGTTCTATCACCTTTAGGTAGTGGTTGTAGAGCGAAAGCCCTTGCAACATCGAACATGTCTTCAACAGTGTATGTTCTTATGATTCCCGCCTGCTTGAAAGCCGCCTCGTAAAGGGAGTCGCTTCCCGCTAAACTCCCGGTGTGACTAGCCGCTGCGGACGCACCTCTCTGGGTTCTGCCAGCTTTAATGACTATTACAGGCTTTTTCTTACTCACCTTCCTCATTCTCTCAACGAACTCTCTACCATACCCGGGCTTCAACCCCTCCAGGTAGATGGTTATCACCTTAGTGTTGGGATCGTCTGCAAGGTATTCCGAGAGCTCGATAACGTCCAGGTCAGCCATGTTGCCAACGCTTACGAGAGCCGACAAGCCTATCTCGTTCATTATGGTCCAACCCATTAACGCAATGCCTAACGCCCCGCTCTGAGTGATGAACGCTATGTTACCTTTCGAAAGCTCAAGCGGCCCGAATGTCGCGTTTATGTTTAACGGGGTGTAAGCGTATCCGAATATGTTTGGGCCTAGAATCCTCATACCATACTTTCTAGCGGTCTCAACCATTTTCTCCTCGGTTTCAACGTTTCCGACTTCCGAGAAACCAGCAGTTATAACTACCGCTACTTTGACACCTTTACGCGCACACTCCTCTATGACGGGCGGAACCTCTTGGGCTGGCACGGTGATAACCGCTACGTCAACCTCGTCGGGAATGCTTGAGATTGAAGGATACGCTTTCAATCCCAGGATTTCATCAGCATTTGGGTTGACCGGGTACAGTTTCCCCGAGTATCCGAAGTATTTTATGTTTTTAAGAACTACATGACCGATCTTTCCGGGAGACCTGCTTGCTCCCACTACCGCTATGCTTTTGGGTTCGAACAAGGCTTTTACCATTTATAAGCACCCCTCAATTCATACGTATTTATCCTCGCATATATAAATTATGATTCAGTGGCTTAAGTGAGCTACATCTTCATTCTCAGGTTCTCGAATACGATGTTGAACCTTCCCGTGAAATACTCAATCACTCCGACCCATCCCAGGTAGGCATAGCCCGGTGAGACCACCTTCCCATTCACGCAGGGATGCGGGCACGCTCCCGTTATTACAAGGTTCGCCTCAGTTTTTTCTAAAACCTCGTCAACGATCCCGGTTGATAAACCACTGCAACACTTGTGTAATCTCCCGTTCAAGAATGAGACGAATACTGTTGCTTCCACGTTCGAGCGGCAGGAATATTCCATCTGGGATCCTGTAAGTCCTAGCCCAATAAACCTTAAATTATCAATTAGGTGGGGTTTCGTCTCGAGCAAGGATCCTTTCGAGGCGAGAACCGAGGCTAGTGAAGAATCGTCAAGATTGCCTGTTACCCCTAAAACCGTTGCCCCGCACTTATCGATCAACCATTCCACGAGGCTTGGTGAAACAGTGTTCCCGGCAAGCACGACGAGCCGTATTCCCCTCTCTTTCAAGTAGTAGCAGAGGAGTCTACCAATAGTCTTGTCGCCGTAAAGCCAGGATGCAACAGCTATTTTTAAACTAGGAGACTGGCTTGACAAACCCCTTACCCTCCACTCCTCCTACTAAAACCCTGCAACTCTCCAATCTGTCACTGCACTGAAGTAACCCTTTTACGAGAACATCACCACCCTCGAATAGTATTGAAGTATATAGTGATTCGAAACTCGTGATCTCAGTGACATCGTAAAGCGGTTCCACAGTAGAGTATAAAACCGTGTAGCTTTCAAGCCCTCCTCGTGAAGGATAGGAGAGCGCGTCCAAACCCCCCTTGATAATCCCGGATAACGTGATTTCGCCAAGGCTTTTGAAATGAGGCTTCAGCAACACGTTCTCTCCTTGACGGGGGTTAAACATGATTGAGTAAGGTGTTCCATTGAACAAACCTCTCCTATATTTCCGATATAAGTGTTTCACCATTCCCACAGGTAGTCCAGATGTTTTTGAAATCCTGGAAGACCAGTCTTCCATCAACCCTTCTGTGAAGGGTTGAAACAGGTCTAACTCTTTCACACACTCTATGATTTTCAGCGACTCTCTCCAACCGTAAATAACTATGTCGATATCGCTAACAGCTGGATTGTGAATTCCTGGCAGGATGGACCCTGTCACACCTATCCCGGTGGTTAAGCCTGTGCAATCATGTAGTGCTTGAATGAGGGATGAAGCCTTCGCTTCCAAGGCATCCACAGGTTTAGATAACAATTGCCTAGCTCGCTCAACAGGATCGTAAATCTTGCGTATCATTGAAACCGGTATCACCGGAACCTGGGCGTCGTAGAAGGGGATGTATTCTTTTAAAACAGCGTGTTCGTGGACTTGAAACGGGTCGTAGGTTTTAACAAGCCTTTCGTAAGATAAACCCCCACTCCTCCAGTAGGTTTCACCGGGAGATGGACAATACTTCAAATAGCCAATAAAGTAGTAAGGAGTATGGTCGTTTCCAACTATAACCCCGTAGCAGTTGTCAATCGTCCCAACATAGTAGTGGTCTAAAACAGTGTCCTGTGAAACCAGCACTCCATCCAACCCGTTTTTAATAAATATTCTTAACGTTATCTTAAACTAGTACCTCTGTGAAAGGTGTAATAATGGATCAGATAATCATGGCTCTTGACTATGATGGAGTACTCGTCGACAGCTACAATGGTTTGGAAGAATTCTACCTTGAAGACCTGCCCGCGTTGACAGGGCTTGATAGATCGTTCGGAAGGTATCTTCTATACATGGAATACTTGACGGAGGGATGTGGCCTCTTAAGAATTGACTGGTGGCCGAGCATTATAGAAGTACATGAAGAATTATTCAACCACCTATTGTGGAAATACTGGGAGAGGCGAATCGAAAACTCCGCGATCCTACCTGGCGTATTGACAGCTCTAGAGAGGTTTAGGGAAAGAAACTATCGAATAATTCACGTAGGCTTTATGGATGACATACCAGGACTAAAGAAATGGAGGCTGGAAGCAGATGGCCTTGCCCCTTACTTCGACGAAATAATCGTCGTAGGCGAGGATTATCCCTCAAGGCATGAAGCATTAAAATACTTAGAGGAGAAATATGAAAACTCCCTGATCGTTTACGTGGATGATAAACCAGTAAACTTATTCAAGATCAACGTTAAACTGGGGAATAATCCCCGCTTCCTCCTCGTTAGGAAAGAGTTCAGGAAGCAATGGAGCTTTCCATGGGATGATCCTGCTGGAAGCTATCCAACTATTAAAAATCTGCTGGAACTCGAAAAGATTTTGGAAATGCCGCGTGAAGTCTCGTAAGAGGCGAGAGGGATCGTGTAGAGCTGGGTTTAAAAAGAACTCTAGTAAGTATCCGGGAGCTCTTTCAACTGCTCCAGCACGTAGTCCCTTATTTCAGATATAGCGGGAGGCTTTCCCACAAGCTTTCCATCGATAATATAGGGTTTTAGAAGTGGGTGGTAGCCCGGAGGAACCTCTCCAGGAGAGTCCAGAAGCCTTACTATGTCGTTCAACCCTGGTCTCTTCCTGTAAACCTGCTTAGCACCAGGGAGCTTCCCTCTTTTAGCAACGGGTTTCCAAACCCCGTTCTCGTAAACCTCAACTACATCAGCACTAATATCGACGCTAGAGGGGAATGAAACACTCGTACCTATTCCAAAAGCGTCCACAATATCTCTCAGCTTAACCAGTTCCTCCTCGTCGATGCCTCCGCTGACAACGATCTTAACATTCTTATACCCGTACAGATCCAGTGTCCACCTAACCTCTTCAACAATTTTCCTCATGTTTCCTCTCCTACTTCCCGGCGTGTCAAGCCTAACTCCGTGGAGCCTTTGCCTAAGTGTTTCAGCAGCCATCAAAGCCTCCGTTCTTTCATCATAGAAGGTATCCACCAGCATTATACGGGGAACATTCTCCTCCACGTTTTCGTCGAAAGCCTTCCAAGCTTCTCTTTGATCCCCGAACACAACTATAAGAGCGTGCGGCATCGTCCCAGATGGTGTTAAGCCTAAATACTTCTCGCTAGCAACTCCCGAGACCGCGTCCATCCCACCTATAAACGCCGCCCTGTCAACCATGGGGGCGAGAGCCGGGTGAACTGCTCTCAAGCCGAAGAAAAGCAGTGTCTTATTCATTGCAAGCTTCTTCAGCCTCGCAGCTTTTGTTGAGATGCTCGAATAGTGTCGTAGAATCCCTAGCAAGGCTGTCTCGTAGATGATGAAATCGTCCAGGTATCCCTCGACAATCATTAACGGCTCCCCAGGCTTAAACAGCGTTCCCTCATCCATTGAGTATACATTAACAGGCTTCCCCTCCAGGAGCTTGAGGGCTTCTTCAAGACCCGTGAAAACCGCCCACTCGTAACCTTCGGGGAGGCTCATGGAATGAAACTCCACCCTCACCTTTTTCCGCATATTTCTAGCTCTCAGAATTTTAACCGTCCTCTTGAAGTAAATATCGGTTACCACACCGTTCAACAAATCCTCCTCGGAAGCTACGTAGAACCTCATAACTACTCACCCAGAACAGTTAACACTATTTTCCTCTCACCTCTAGGACCATCCATCTCTAAGAGGAAAATATCTTGCCAAATCCCTTTTAAGATCCTGCAGTCGATGATGGGGAAAACTCTTTCATGCCCGAATAGAGCTGAACCTATGTGAGCGTGAGCATTGTCATCGATCGAATTGTGAAGCCATTTGCTACTTCCCGGTTCAGTTATCTCCTTAACCTTCTCGATTATATCGGAAAGAAGCCCTGGCTCGTTCTCATTAACGATTATGCTAGCCGTGGCGTGTGGAACACTAACTATTAAAATCCCCTGGCAAATCCCCGACTCCTTCACGAATGATTCAACCTCCCTGGTTATGTTGACGAGCTGAAACCTCTCCTTCGTTGAAACCCTTATTACCCTGTTAACGGTTTTCAAAATCCAACACCACTTATACTATTTAATAGCAGGCGAGGCTTAATAACGCAATATTTATAGTTAGCCTAAACAAGAAATACTCAAGGTGGTCTTAGTGGAGGATGACTGGGAATACAGGAGGAGGCGAAGATACTTCTGGTGGGATATTGAAAGAGACATTGAGAGAATGTTCGAAGACATGTTGCGGGAGTTTGAGGAATTATTCAACCCGATGAGGCTGAGAGAGCTGGAGAAGGAGCTGGAGAAACAAGGGATTAAACCATATGTTTACGGGTTTAGAATAACCGTTGGCCCTGATGGGAGACCGGTTGTGGAAGAGTTTGGAAACGTTAGAAGAGTTAAAGGACGACCCATGATAACTGAGGAGAGAGAGCCTTTGGTTGACGTGTTCGAAAGCGGTGACGAGATCACCGTTGTAGCTGAAATCCCCGGTGTTGAGAAAGATAAAATAGAGACCAAGATAAGCGAGGATGGCAAGACGCTGGTTATAAGTGCAAGCGATACTAATAGAAAGTACTATAAAGAGGTTGAACTCCCCTCAGAGGTTGACCCCTCCTCTGCGAAAGCAGTCTACAAGAACGGAGTGTTAGAAATCAAGATGAAAAAGACGAAAAAAGAGAAGAAAGGTTTTAAGATTAGCGTAGAGTAAGGGGTTGTTATTGCTCCTAGGTGTCGTGAGCGACACTCATGACAATATTTTTTCAACTGAAAGAATCGTTAGAGAACTCCTAGACCACGGGGTCAACGCGATAATTCACTTAGGAGATATTGTAAGCCCTTTCACAGTTAAAATGATGAAAAACCTTGTTGGAGATGTGAAAGTGATTGCTGTAAAAGGCAACAATGACGGCGACGTCTACCTCTTGACAACGCTTTTCAGAAATTACGGCTGGTTTTTCAGCCAGGAACCCTTAATCTACGAGATTGATGGTAGAAGGCTCTTCCTACTCCACGGGATGAGTGACGCCTCCTTCACGGTAGAGGTAGCAAGAGCGCTTGCTAAAAGCCTACGCGTTGACGCAGTATTATATGGGCACACGCATCAGCCGCACCAAGAGAATGTTAATGGTGTGGTCCTGTTCAACCCTGGCGAGGGATGCGGGTATTTAACAGGTAAAGTTTCCTATGGAGTAGTTGACACGGCTTCGATGGAAACTAAAATATACTACCTATAGTAAATTATAACATGTGATTTGGGGAGGCTTAATGGTTAAGACTTTGAAGAGTGCGAGTACTCCTGAAACCGAGGAGGGAAGACAGTACCATTTAGAAGTAAAACCAGGCGATGTCAGCAGGTACGTGCTACTACCAGGTGATCCAGGAAGGGTTGAGCTCATAGCCAGCTTCTGGGAGAAAAACTGGAAAGTCTCTCAGCATAGAGAATACGTAACGTACAGCGGCTACTACAAAAACGTGTTCATCACTGCCACCAGCACAGGGATAGGGGGCCCCGCCACCGCCATCGCCGTTGAGGAACTAGCTAGAGTAGGCGCCGACACCTTCATCCGCGTGGGTACAACAGGTGCCTTAATCAAAAACATTGAGGTAGGAGACCTCGTTATCTCAACAGGCGCGGTAAGGCTTGATGGAACAAGTAGACACTACGTGATCCCAGAGTACCCGGCTGTCGCAAGCATAGATGTTATATTGGCTCTTATAGAGGCCGCCGACTCCTTAGGCGTTAAGTATCATGTAGGGTTAACTGCGAGCAGTGACAGCTTCTACGTGGGACAGGAGAGGCCTGGGTTCAAAGGCTACATGCCTCCTTTTCAAAAAGGGCTTATAGAGTTTCTGAGGAGTGTTAACGTTTTAAACTTCGAAATGGAGGCTTCAGTAATATTCACGCTGGCAAACATTTATGGATTGAGAGCCGGGGCTGTCTGCGCTGCGATAGCTAATCGTGAAACAGAGGTTTTTATACCGAACGCTGGAGTTAAGGAAGCTGTGAAAGTTGCAAATGAGGCTGTGAAAATCCTCAGCGAATGGGATGCCGAGCTCCAAAAATCTGGAAGGAAAATTATCACCCCCTCATTAATTACTGAAATTTTGGGAAAGAGGCGCAATGGGTTTGAAAACCAGTGAGAACTATCTTCACGTGAGCGTGGGAAATCTCAACCTTGACATCGTAACATACGTGAGCAAGCCTTTGGAGCCCGATGAGAGCTTGATAGCCGACTCCCTTGAGATTAGGCCAGGGGGCGCAGCTACAAACTACGCTGTAGCCGTTTCCTGGTATGGGCACCGGGCTGTCCTGATCTCATCAGTATCGAACCACGCCCTCTCCATGAG
>NZ_DBOUKL010000041.1:0-10607 GCF_059755995.1 Thermosphaera sp.
GGTTTATAGAGGCATCATACCTGAAGGCCCATCTGTAAATGTTTGTGGCCATTGTTAACGGCGAGTAGTCAACCACTGGGGCTAGGGGCCCCAGCCTAGCCGCAATCACCTTCTGAGGATAGAAGATGTTCGATACAAAGAACAGTATGTAGTATGTGAGAGATCTCACCGTGGCCTGCAGGTTGAAATCTCTTGTAACAGTTGAAAGAGAGATTGAAACACTCGACATTGTGAGAGCCAGGGTGGAGGAGGTTGCTAAAACATATACCCATCCCTCCAGCGACGGAGGTGACAGAATGATTGAGGCGAAAACAAGGAAGCCAAACTGGTAGACCAGCCCTCTGGCAGCGCCTCCGAGAAGCCTGCCAATAATCAAGCCTTCCCTGCGAACAGGGAGAGTTAGCAAGTACTGGGTAACCTCCCTCCTCAGCTCCACGCCAACCTCCCTTCCAATGCTGAACGAGGATATGAAGATTGACAAGCAGAGTATGCCGGGAGTTACAAACCTCACGTAATCAGGGATTAAATCCTTGTTGACGACGCCGTTGAATATTAACCCGAAGATCAGAATGTCTGCAAGGTTCATTGCAACCTGACCGGCTAGCCAATACTTGTAGCGCCAGAACCTGGCGATATCCCTGTAAGCAATATTCACAATGCTTCTTAACTCACTGCTCACTTAACCCCACCAGCTTCAAGCTTTCTCTCAAAGAGTTCAATAGCAACCACGAGCAACCCAATGCCGAGACCAAGTATGTAGAACATGGATTGAGCCGGGGATAGTTCAAGGAGAAAGTATTCTGGGAGGACCAGGGCTCTTAGAAAGTCTGCGAAGTGGGTCAGGGGGTTGAAAAGAGCTGAGTAGTAGTAAGCCGGAATATTCAGGGCTTTGATAATGGGTAGCGGGTAGAACACTGAGCTCAGCCTCACTAGTATAGCATCTATGGTGCCGAAAAAGATGTCCGTGGTATCCGTTGACTTAAGCTTCATAACTATGATCACGACGAAGCTGACGACTCCTATTGAGAAGGTGAACGCCGAGGCGATGGAGATGAGAAAGCTTATCGGATCCAGCCCACCAGTCAAGAAGAGTATGAAAACCATCATAGGAGCTGTAAATATTAAAGTGGAAACCGCCCCTCCCAACACCCTGCCAGCGGCGAGAACGCTTCTCTTCAATGGGAGTGAGAGGTGGTAGTCTATGATCCCGTCATCAAACTCGTCTGCGATAATGTAGGCCCGGGCAATACTGGCTGAGTAGAGCAGTGCCGTGTATAGTCCGAGAAGGTAGAATTTGTAGTAGTCCACGCCTATGTCGGGGCGCGCAATCCTTGAGATCGCGTATCCGAAAACAAGGGATTGAATAATAAACCATGCTGTACGCATAGCTATGAAGGCTTTCTGCCTTTTAAGCTTCATCAAGTCCCATTCTACGACTCTGAGAACAGCTTTAAACCCGTGCGGGATTGGCACCCTACTCCCTCAGCTTAGCTCCTGTAACATACATGAAGACGTCGTCAAGGGTTGGCTCCTTGATCATAATTCTCTTAACACCGATGTTGCGCTTTCTAAAGTACTCAAGTATTTCCAGCGACTTCTCCTCCCCCTTGTTCATATAAATCCTTAAAACATCCCCCCTTACCTCAACCCTGCCGTACACGGATAGGTCCTCCAGCACAGCCTCAGCCAGTCCATGCCCCTCGACACTGACCTCAAGTATGTCTCCCCCCGGTATGGCATCCTTCAACTCCTCAATGCTTCCAACCTTCCGCAACCTCCCCCTGTAGATTATTCCAATCCTCTCGCAGACTTTTTCAGCCTCAAACATGTCGTTGGTTGCAACAATCATCGTGGTTCCCTGCTTCCTCATCTTCTTGATGATATCCCAGAGAACGTGCTTGGTTATCACGTCAACCTGTGCCGTCGGCTCATCGAGAATCGCTAGCCTCGGCCTCTGGATCAATACTTTCGCGAGCTCAACCTTCTTCCTTGTCCCGCCGCTTAATTGGTAGAAATACTTGTTCCTGTGCTCCCACAGCCCAAGCTCCTCCATAACCTCTCTAACCACTCTCCTAGCGTCGCTACTACTGTACCCGGATATTTTCGCATGCCAGGTTAACAGATCCCATGGTTTATCAACCCACATAGCCTTGGGCTCTTGGAAAGCTATCCCTATGAGTTTTCTCACGATGTAGTCCTCCCTCACCACGCTGTGCCCGTACACAAGGATGTCCCCGCTGGTCGGCTTGTAAACAGTTGCAATAGTTAGCAAGGTGGTGGTCTTACCGGAGCCGTTGGGCCCCAGCAGCCCAAAGATCTCTCCATCGTAAATATCCATGGTTAAATTATCCACAGCAACTGTTTCCCCAAACCGCTTAGTGAAACCTTTTATTTCAACAGCGAGATCGGGCATTTCACACGCCAGAGCCAGGATTGATTTATTTACCTCTCGGCTTTTTAAAAATATACGGTGTTTTAATTAATGATTGACCTGACCACGGTACTGCTAGTGAGCGTGCCCCTCTATCTCGGTGCAGTAGTGCTCTACACGGTGAGACTTGTCAAAGGACCCTCCATACCGGACATGGTTTTAGCAGTGGACTGCATTGCTTACGACCTAGCCGTGTTCCTACTGGTTATAGCCCTGTACTACCGCACCCCGCTTCTCGTAGCCCCCTCTATAATGCTCGCTCTATGGGCATACCTGCTCGACGTCTTCATCTCCAAGCATCTAGTCTCTAAAGAGGTGGGTGAGTAGTGTTCGACCAGGTCTTGTTCTGGGCTGGATCAATCCTACTGATTGCCGGAGGAGTTTTCGACCTCCTAGCCTCGATAGGGCTTTTAAGATTTCCAAACTTCTACGTAAGGCTCCACGCTGCAACCATCGGCGCAATATACGGGGCATTCATGCCTCTTATAGGAGTATCCCTGCTCGCCCTCTCAATTCAGGACTTCCCGGCTAAATACATGTTCGCAGGAGGAGCGTTCGTCACCGGCTTGATAATACTGATAGTGGCACCGATAGGCAGCCACGTACTAGCCTACGCTGCTCACAAGTCTAAGAGCGTTAAATGGGAGCCTGTCGTAGACCACTTGGAGGAGGATTCTAAATGATCACTCTCATACACCTCCTGCTGTCATTTGCTAGCCTTCTCGCTATAGTTTTCGTATACCTTGCTATAACTGAGAAAGACTTGATCAAGGCAATAGTTTTCTCGGCGGGACAAAGCATATCCTACACCATAATCCTCCAGCTGTTTGCAGCCCCCGACGTGCTGTTAGCGTACATTGCGGTATCCGTGGGTATTTACTCAGCCCTCCTCGTGTACGTTGTAAGCAAGACCGAGAGGTTTGACGGGGGTGGGGGAAGTGAGTAAGAGGTTTGCAGTTCTCGTTATAATCCTAGCGTTAACAGTTGCGTCCGCCCTAGTATTATCCTACACGGAGTTTGCAAAGCCGGCGAAAGAGTTGAAGCCTATTGGATTATTCTATATTGAGAACTCCTACTTCGGAAACCTCACGGCTAAAAGCCCTGAAGCAGTCACAGCAATAGTGTGGGATTACAGAGGCCTCGACACCATCTACGAGTCCGCGGTATTCTTCCTAGCAATAGTGGGCGGTTTATCGATTTTCAGGCTCGAGCCACCTCAGCCGGCCGGGAAGGAGGCAAAGGGTTTAACAAGGATTTCTAGAACCGGGACTAAAATAATCGCTCTTTTAATAATCAGCGTGTCAGCCTCGATCGCTCTCCACGGGCACCTAACCCCGGGCGGAGGCTTCCAGGGCGGCTCCACACTAGCTGTGGCACCATTACTGTTAATCCCGGTCTTCTCCGTAACGAGGCTCGTTTCCGCCGGGATCACGTCGAAAAGACTTGTAATCGCTAGAAGCGCTGCCATGACGTGTATAGGGTTGACAGCACTCCTCCCAGTCCTGAAAGGGCTGGAGCTCACGTCAAACCTCTCCTTCTACCCTGCTGAAATAGGGGGCGAATTGATAAGCGGTAGCTTATTCTTCTACAACATTTTCGAATATCTGGCGGTAGGATCAGGCTTCACAGCAGTCTTCCTCTACCTATCTACGTTCGAGGAAACCTACAGGAGGGAGATTGAGAAAGAGGTGGGAACATGAGCGAGGATGTTTTCACATGGTCCCTGATACTAATGATGCTCTTCACGAACACGTTGCTCTCGATCTACGGTATCGTCTATAGGAGGAGTTTGACGAAGAAGCTGATCGCCCTAACCATTCTCAGCGACACCGCAAACCTCGTATTCATCCTCATAGGGTTCAGATTCATCCAGCCCGCTGTACCGCCGGTTCTCACAGAGCTCAGCCTTGAAAACCTTGAGTATCTGAAACAGCACGCAGTGGACCCTCTTCCACAGGCGTTAGTACTGACCGGCATAGTGATCAGCATGGCTGTTAACGCTTTGATCGCGTTCGGAATAATCCAAGCATATAGGATCACGGGCTCAACCGATGCTAAAGTAGTGGTGAAGCACTTCAGCGAGGGGGTGAAAGGGGAGTGATCAAGTACCTAGCCACCGGGCTCGTCGCCTTCCTCATCTACATAATCTTCTCCGGAAACATCACCCCTTATGACTTGGCAACAGGGGTTATTGTCTCAGCAATATGCAGCCTACTTCTTACACCGTACATCGTGAGGAATGAGTCTAAGCTTAAGCAACCGGCGCGTCTAGCCCACCTAGCTTACTACTTCCTCAAATACATCACCATCATAGAGTTCAAAGCGCACATGGATGTGGTTAAGAGGATTTTCACAATGGATTTGAAACCAGGAATTGTTAGAATTCCATTGAAGTGTAAGGGAGATATGGCAAGGCTCCTGGTAGCATCCTCGATAACTAATACTCCTGGAACAGTCGTGGTTGATGAGTCCGGCGACTACTTCTACGTCAACTGGATATACGTATCCTCGGTCTCACCAGAGGAGGCGAGGAAGAGTGTTAGCGAGGAGTTTGAAAAATATGCGACGAAAATTTTCGAGTAGGTGGTGGTAATGGAGCTGGATATCCTACTTACCGGCTTAACACCGTTCATCCCGGTTTTCGGGGCTTTCACAACCCCGTTAATCTCATCAGCATTTAGGAAGCGGGCAGCCTCGCTCTACTATGGCTTCTTAATAAGCGGGTTAACCCTCCTAGTAACCCTTAGGCTTCTGGCGCAGTCGTTCTCCTACGACGCGCCGCTGGTGTTCAAGGCCGGCGGCTGGCCTCCGCCTGTAGGCATAATTTACATTCTAGACAGGGTTAACGCTATCTTATCCTTCACCACAGCATTGGTGTTAACGCTGATTTTCGCATACAGCTTGGAGTATATTCGGGATGAAGGAGCAGTATGGTACAGCATCCTGCTGCTCGGTGCTGAGGCTGGAATACTTGGAATCATCCTAACCGCGGACTTCTTCAACCTGTTCGTAATGCTTGAAGTAACCAGCGTCTCATCATACTCACTTGTAATGTACTACAGGAGTAGGGCTTACGCTATTATATCGGGGCTGAAATACGCTTTCGTAGGCGCCATGGGCACCACCCTCTACTTCGTTGGTTGCGCACTCCTCTACAACGCCTACGGTACTTTGAACATTATCGACCTATCCCTGAAAATCCGGGGTCAATACGTTAGTTTAACAGGGCCTCCCATTGAAGCATACCTGCTCTCTCTGGGAATAGGGCTCGTCCTCATGAGCTGGGCTTTCACAATAAAAAGCGGCGTCTTCCCCAACCACTTCTGGCTACCGGATGCGCACCCCGCAGCGCCCACTCCCATATCAGCTTTGCTGAGCGGTCTCGTGGTGAATATTGGAGGAGTATCCCTCTACAAGTTCATGTTCATAGCCCTGGGAGGCAGTATCTCGCCCGAAACCCAGGCTTTGAAGAGTGCTGTATCGGCAATACTAATGTTCACTGGGACATGCTCCGCTATCGTAGGGGCTCTTCTCATGAATATTCAGAAGGATTTGAAACGGCTTATAGCATATTCAACCGTTATGAACACGGGGTTCCTCTTCATGGCTGTTTCAACCGGGACAACTCTAGGTCTCTCCGCGTTCATCTACCACACCATAATACATTCAATTGCTAAATCCAACTTATTCCTATCAGCAGGCATCTTCATCAAGGCTGCAAGGTCGAGAAGCCTTGAAGACATTAGCGGACTAGGGTTTAAACACCCTGTTGCCTCAATAGCGTTCGCGACATCTGTTCTAACCCTGGCCGGGATACCGCCCCTGCCAGGTTTCCTGAGCAAGATGCTTCTGTACGAGGCCTTGTTCGAATACAACGTTGTTACAGCAGTAGTCATGATTCTTGCCAGCACTATCGGCTTAATCTCCTACATGAAAATATTCTACATGTTATTCTTTGGAACGCAGGGCAGGGAGGTGGAGAAAGTCTCCGCGAAAATTATGAACGCTGTCCTGCTAACCCTCAGCGTTGTATTGATCAGCTTCACCCTTCTCCTGGTAGCGTACCCAGGATTCTACGATGCAGTAATCACCGTCACCGTTAAGCAGGTAGGAGAGATTGAAACATACCTTGAGAGCATCCCGCTCATATAGCTTGATCTTCTCCGCAGAAGATTGTTACCTCTACAACATCCCCGTTTTTCAAACCCAAAACCTTCCTAAGATTGAAGGGGGAAATAGCCTCAATCACCTTTGAGGAGTGCTTAGTCTTTAATGGCTTAACAATGAAAACCTTTTCACTATTCAAGCACGCCGGGTAGGCAATGACCGGGCTATACCTAGGAGAGGGTGGCTTAACCTCTACTCCCCTGCATTCATGAAGGGCTGGGTCACCGTTTAAGACTTCGATATTAAGGGTGCCGGGGAATGGTTTAAACCCGAGCGTTTTCTCAAACTCTTCCACATATTTTTCAACGTAAAAGCCTCCCTCGCCGAGTCCTTGCACAACCCTGCCCTCGATTCTCAAAACCCTCGTACCAGGGTGAGGCGTATACTTGTGATCAGGGGAACACTCCATTAGATTTCCTCCACGCCTACAAAAACGTTAGAGGTATTAGGTTGTAAAAAACTACTTCAACTCTACAAAGTTCTCTAACACGGGTATGGTGAAGGAGAGGTCGAGTCTTTCCAGGGTTGATTTAAGAGGGACACCGTTTTCATCCCAACCTCTTAGCTTGTAGTACTGGCTGAGCATCTCGTCGTATTTAACAGGATCGAGCTTCGCGCCTGCGAATGGTCCCTTGGTTAAGGGGTGTTTAAACCATCTAGCAGGGGGATAATCCATCGTTCTATCCCAGCCTGAGTGCTCCCTTATCCAGAAAGCCCTGATCAAGGAGTATATTCTCTGCGCTACTACATGAATGTCTTCGAAAGACCATGTAACCCCTGTCACAGCTGTGAGGAGTTTCGGATAGTAATCCAGGTTTAATCCAACCTCGACCCACGGTAGCCTGCACGTTGTCAGGCTCTCAAACATCCCGCCCCTGATGTTTTGAAGGAACACCAGCCTCTCCACTTTCTCACTCGAGTAGGAGAACCTGTCAGTCTTTACCTCGTAGCTTATAATCCATGCATCCTTGTGGTGTGCTCCAATTGATGAGGTTCCGTAAGCGAGCGCCATGCCCGGGGCTGTGTGACAGTTGTAAGCCGATATCTCGAGTCCCTTAACATGCATTGCAAACTCTGTTGCCTCCTTACCTAGTCCACGAGACATCCTCATTACTCCTTCAGCAAGGAATGCGCCGAGACCCTTCCTGTAAGAGGTGTCAACGACCAGCTCTCTCACAGCCCTGTAATCCCCCCATTCAATCCTCTCCCGGAGCAGGCCCTTCTCACTTGCCTCCATTGCAAACCCTATGCTGCTCCCAAGGCTTATCGTATCCACACCCATCATGTCTGCTAACTTGTTGATCTCGGCAACCTTCTTTAGATCGGGGAGAAGGATGTTGCTTCCAAGCATTGCAACATTCTCGTAGTCAAGCTCGCTCTTCTCGCCGATCTCGTCGTTGACAACATTCCCGCACTGCATGTTGCAGTAGGGACACCCCTTCCTGTCAACCTTAAGCTTCTCCATTAAGTCGCCGCTTATTGTTTCATAAAGCTCCCACACCCCCTCTCTGAAGTTCATTGTGGGTAGTACACTGTTCTGGTTACTCCAAACTATTGTTGACATCGTGCCCTGCCTAATCCAGAAATCATAGTTGTCGCTCTGGGTAATGCTCTTGTATGCTTCCTCGCTAAGCTTCCTAAGCTCTTCAGGGTTTGCTACAGGAGGCTCCATGGTTCCCTTGATCACTAACGCCTTCAACTTCTTGCTCCCCATTACAGCGCCTACTCCGGGCCTTCCACCGCTCCTTCCCTTCTGCGATACAATGGTGGCATACCTCACCAGGTTCTCGCCGGCCGGGCCTATTAAAAGGGCGCCCACGTTTCTGCCGTGCTTTTTCACAATAGCATCCTCGGCTTCAAAAGTATCCTTACCCCACAAGTCATCGGCCGGGAGAATCTCAACCTTATTGTTTTCAACATAAATGTACACCGGGTTTTTAGAAGCCCCTGTAACCACTACGGCGTCGTAACCGCTTCTTTTCAAATGATAGGAAGCCATGCTGCCAAGGTTGCCATCTCCATACCCGTTTGTTAACGGGCTTTTACATGCTACCTGTATTTTACCGCTACTCGGTAGCGGGAGTCCCGACAAGGGCCCGTTAGCGAAGACTAAAGCATTGTACGGGGATAAAGGATCCGCTCCCTGCGGCACTAAATCCCATAGAAGCCTGGCCGCTAACCCCCTGCCGCCAATATACTCCATGTACAGCTTCGCTTCAAGGCTAACCTCCCTTACCCTCTTAGAAGTTAAATCAACATGAAGGATCTTACCCCACCAGCCCTTCATACCCACACCTCTTTAATATTACACCTAGCAAGGATAAATAATATTTGGTTAAGTATGTGGGATCAGTACTACTCCAGGCTGATGTAAATCAACGCTTTTTCATCAGGGCTCTCCAGCCTGAATGAGACTATATTAGAGTGGTTCGACAAGTCGACCCTGTTCCAGCCTTCCTTCAACACTACCCTGACCTCCTCAATCCTCACCGGAGGGAGGCCTATATCATATTCTACTATTCTCAAAGCATTTGGCTTAGAAGACAGTATTCGCAAAGCCTTAACCTTATACCCGGTTAACGGAATGCCTCCGAAGGGGTGATCGAGCACAGCGCTACCTAGTACCCTGAAAACCGCCGGCGGGGATGGTGCGTTGATCAAGGCGTCTTCTCTCCACTCAATAATCTCCCTCCACCCGTTTTCAAGCGGGGTTGCATCTTTGCCTCCTAGGTTAGGAGTGTTGCTCACACCTATCAGGATCGATTCCCCTTTCTTAGCCATGCTGGTAACCCTTGCGCCAAGGGTTGCCACAATCCTTGCAACAGGAGGGGTTATGTACACCAGGGTTGTAGGTCCAACTATCGAGTTGAAAAGCCTCGCCCTAGCCCTGCCCTCTGGAGCAACATGAATGTATCCATGGCTGTAAGAGTTGAAAACAGCCAGGATCCCTCCTCCCAGAGGGAGCGCGTTGCTCCTGTGAGGAGCATAAGGCGTGCCAGGGAAGTCGAACATTCTAATGAAGACTAATTCCTCAACCTCCGGCTCCACGGGATTACCCACGAGCAAGCCGCCCCTGAAGAAATGCCAGTACCTTGCGTAACCTGTTACCGCGTACCCGCTACCCCTCCTCTCAACGACACACCCGTCAACGCTTATTCTAGACCAGTCTTCGATGAAATTCTTCACCAGCTTTCTCTCGACAAGGTCGTAGCATTGAACACCGTCAACGCCTCTCTTCCAATCAGGCTGAAGGTCGAAGCACGCGTACTCCTGGTAGAGGGCTCCTTTCAACGCTGGCACGTTGCTCACCTCCTCTGCCCTCCCCGTATTCCTGTCAACCCTGTAAACGCCGAGGTTTCTCATCCCATCAGCCCTGGCTATGAGAAGCGAGTCGGATAAGGGGTCGTAAACTATTTGCGAAACCTCGCCAGCCCACTCGTACTCGTGGTGAACACTATCGCTCCATACAAGCCTAACTCTTCGCTCAGCGACATCGTATTCATGGATGTGAGAGTACTTGCTCCTGAAATCTATTTCACCTCCGTTAACCCGGCCCTTGTAAACAGCTGGCTTGTGAACCCATCCGCCGAAATATATCTTATCGTCAACATAGTCGACAGCGTTGTAAGTATCACCACCTGAGGCTGGCCCACTGCCCAGTAGTTCAAACCGGTAAACAGTCTCCGAGTCTTCGTGGTGGAAGTGGGCCTCTCCCTCCATTGCCAGTGTGTAGTATACGACTCCCTTGTAATATGTTAACCCGAATACTCCGCCACTCCCCCATTCCGGCCCATACACGGGTTTGAACAAGTGTTTCACACAGACCCCCGGGTTATTATGAAGAGAGCGGTGGCTTATTTACTGTACCCCATTCCTTTCCAGGCTCAGCAGGAACCATTATATTAGTGTTCAAGACTATTCTCAAACGGGGAGAGTGTTGAACGAGCCTGGAAGAATCCTGCTCAACACCCTTCACTACTATAGCGATGGAATGGTTAGGAAAGGATTC
>NZ_DBOUKL010000042.1:0-11018 GCF_059755995.1 Thermosphaera sp.
CTTCGAACCTTAACGATGATCAATGATCACAGTAGTATTTATTAAATCAGATATTTAAATTTAACACCCTCAATCCTGGTTTAAAAATATTTATAAGTTTAAACAAAACTACTTTAGCACACCAGGTGCTTATATGTGGGCTTTTGAAGAATGCTTAGGAATAGTAACCCATGGTGTTAGGAATGACATACATAGTCTTCAAAAACTTTTAGATGTTAGCGAAGTAACCATCGTAGATAGGGTTAGAGGAGACCTATCCAGAATACTAGACAAGGTAAGTACTGCAAACCCTGAGGACCACTATTTCGTTGAAATATTTAACGAGAAGTTAAAGACACGTTGCATGCTTGTTTCTGAGGGAAAGAAGCTGTTGAGAATTGCGTGCGGAGGGTTAAAATCTAACACGTCCTTCAACCCTGAGGAGTTTTGTAGAAGTATCGATGACTCTGAAATAACTCTTATCAAAGTAGTGCCTCCCCTTTTCCAATGGGGAAATGAAATGATCTACGGTTTTGAACCGCTTGATGCACAGCACGAGAGGATTCTTCATAAATGGAATGAATTAATCAAGGAATTAATAAAAGGAGTAGGAAGAGAGATAATGATTGTCGAAAACCTTATTAATGATGTTTTAGAGCATCTAAAGTTCGAAGAAGACTTGATGAGAAAATACAAGTATCCTAGAGCTAAACAACACTTCAAAGATCACGAAGACTTTAGAAATCTGCTAAAGCATATCCTAGAGAAAGCCAGGGAGATAGGGGTGCTCGATGCTCTAAAAGAAAATATAGGGTTTGTTTACGCTTACCTGGCTCATTTAAACAGTATTGATCGTGAACTAGCATCCTTTTTGAGAAAAAACGTTTTTTGAAAACCTCGTGAAAAAGCTTTAATAATTGTCTAGTTCCTAGTGATCAGCTTACGTCAAATTGTTTGAGAATTTGAGATAGCCCAATAGATTATGAATTTTTCGGTAATTTTTTATAATAGAAAGGTTTAAAAACCTAATAAAACATTAAGAAAATTGGTGGATAACATGCCAGGACAAATACCGTTAATAGGTGAAAAATTCCCTGAAATCGAAGTAGTAACTACACATGGCAAGAAGAAACTGCCTGACGATTACAAGGGCAAGTATCTAGTGTTGTTCAGCCATCCTGCAGACTTCACACCCGTTTGTACAACGGAATTCGTAGGTTTTGCTAAAAGATATGAGGACTTTAAAAAGCTCAACACGGAATTATTAGGGCACAGCGTCGACAGCGTTTTCTCCCACATCAAGTGGATCGAGTGGATAAAGGAAAAGCTCGGGGTAGAGATACCCTTCCCTATAATAGCTGATCCAGCAGGAGAAGTAGGCAGGAAACTAGGCTTCTTGCACGCGCAAAGCGCTACCCACACAGTTAGAGCAGTAATAATAGTCGATGCCGAAGGCGTAATCAGAGCCATTCTCTACTATCCACAGGAGGCTGGGAGAAACATTGACGAAATATTGAGACTGGTGAAGTCATTACAGTTGAATGATAGATTTAAGAGGGCTGTCCCACACCTATGGCCTAACAACGAGCTAATTAAGGATTCGTTAATCGTTCCCCCGCCAACAAGTGTTCAAGCAGCTATGGAGAGATTGGCGACTTACAAATGCTACGATTGGTGGTTCTGCTACGAGGAAGGAAAGGTTCCGAAGGAGGAAGTAGAGGAAGCCAGGAAATGGCTTGAAAGAGCTGCTTCTAAACCTTAACTTTTTTGTAACTCCACCTTGAAAAGTTAAATTCTCATCTCACGTTCATCTTAATCAGGTGGTTGGGATTGAACAATATTGTTTATTCCAAGCTAACAGACAATCTTCACATGCTCCAGTACAAGGATCATGAAACCAAGTACTTCGAAGGATTGTGGCATATTCCAGAGGGAGTAACCTATAATTCCTTCATTCTTGAAACCAAGGAGGGGCTGGTTGTTTTCGACACTTGGAAAAGATCCCTAGGAAGGCTTTACATTGATGAATTCTCCAAGCACTTTGACGTTAGAGATGTCAAGTACCTGGTCACGCATCACATGGAGCCCGACCACAGCGGATCAATTCCCCACTTGTTAGCTTCAAACCCTCGTATAACCGTTTTGGGACACGCGCTGTCCAAGGGGATGATTGAATCATTCTATCAAGTAAAACCCGTTTTCAAGGCTGTTAAAGACGAGGAGGCCTTGCGAATAGGGGGATTTACAATAAGGTTTATTCACACACCATGGCTTCACTGGCCAGAGACGATGATAAGCTATGTCGAAGAGGAAAGGACCCTGTTAACCTGTGACGTCTTCGGATCCTATGGGATCCCTAGCAAGTTATACCTTGATGAGTTAAGCGTGAAGGAGCAAACGGATTTCTCACATTATTTAATCAAATACTTTGCTAACATCATCGGGCATTTCAGAGATTGGGTTGTTAAAAACCTTGAAAAGATTTCACAGTCGAATTTAAACGTTTCAACCATTCTGCCAGCTCACGGAGTATTGTACAGGGAGGAAGACGTTGCCAGGGTTGTTGAAAAATATAGAAGGCTCGCTACTGGTGAAACCGTGCCTGGTAAAACAATAATTGTTTATACAAGCATGTACGGTTTCGTAAGCGACATGATCAACGCCATAATAGAGTTTCTAGAGAAAAACAATGTCAAACCGGTTGTCCACGGCTTCACCGATAAGGAACGGCCTGATCTAAGCGAGATATTAGCTGAGGCGTATCAAGCTGAGAACGTCATACTCGCTACAGCAACTTACGAAGCTAAAACGTTTCCGCCAATGAAACATATTGCGGAATTACTTATCGAAAAAATCCCTGCCAGCAAGAACATTCTAATAATCGCCCTGTACGGGTGGGGCGGGAAAGCAGGGGCTGAGCTTGAAGAACTCTTCATTAAGCAAGGATTCAAAAACTTAGACGTAATAGAGTTCAGGGCTGGGCAGCACCAAGCTGTTTGGAGACAAGTTGAGGAGAAACTGTCGAAGTTTTTAAGGGGTAATGGATGAACAGTGAAAAGCTTCTCACAGAGAGTTACATCGATGAACTCATCTCCGCGGACTTATATGATTACTTGAAAAGCATAGCCAAGGAAGACAGCTTGAGAACCGCGTTCTCAAGACTTGCCGAAGTAGAGAAATCACACGCAACTCTCCTTAAGAAAATATTGATTAATAGAGGTATAACATGCCCAGAGCCCGGATTAACATTTAAGATCAAGGCAGCTACATACAAGGTGCTTGCTAGAATATTAGGTTACAAAATACTTTTAAGCCTCATGGAAGCCTCGGAAGCCTCTGCTATAAAAACTTACTGGTCACTCCTCAAAGAGGCTTCATCAGAGTTTGAAAAACAAGCATTGGAGGTTCTTTTAAAAGACGAGATTTCACATGAAGTAGGGCTTCAGGAAAGCCTGAACCTATACGTCAAAACCTTACAGGGTTTAAAAGACATCGTCTACGGCATGATTGATGCTTTAATTGAAATAGAAGCAGGCGTGATTGGAATTGCCTCAGCCACTAACTCTCCTTCTCTAGCCGGATTGGCTGGTTTAATAGCCGGGCTAGCCGGCTCATTCAGCATGGCCTCTGGCGCTTACTTATCTACAAAATCTGAAAAGGAACAGCAAGATAAGGTTGTTGAATTAATGAGAATCAGAAGAGAACTGGCACCACCTAATGAAGAAGGAGAAAACTCTTCACTCGATGGAGGAGGGGGAAACGACTACTCTCCCTCTAGAGCAGCTCGTAACGCCGGAGTATTTTACCTTGTAGGCGCGATAGGTCCCATAATCCCATTTCTCTTGAATTTAAGTATCATCCTGGCGATCCCAGCTTCCCTACTTCTATCCACAATCATTATCACCGCGCTAACTTTCGTGACCTCGACATTGTCTGGTAGTTCTTTCAAGAAATCCTTAGTCGAATACTTGTTGATAACTTATTCAGCAGTAGCTGTAACGTATCTTATCGGTAGGCTGGCAGGACAGGTTTTCGGAATAAATGTTTAAACATACTGCTCTGCCTTGACTATGTCTGCGAGTATGGCTGGGTAGATGTGGACTACTCCGTCAATGCTGAGGATTTCCTCGTGGATTTTCTGAAGCTCCTCTCCATTTCTCGCCCAGATAATAGCTATTAACTCGTGATCACCCGACGTTATAGCTAAGTATTTAACGTAATCCTTGGCTTTCAATGCTGCAACGATTTCGAATAGTTTTTCAGGCTTGACATTAATGCCCGTGAAGGATATTTTCTCATACCCTATCTTCGCAGGATCGACTATCAGAGCATACTTCCTTATTACTCCATCACTCTCCAGCTTCCTAACTCTCTTAATAATTGCTACATCGCTAAGATTCAGCTTGCTCGCTATCTCGCTAAACGCTTTCCTAGCGTTCTCGGAAAGCTCCCTTATGATTGCAAGGTCTATCTCGTCAACATCCATTGTTCATCAACCCTTTAATCTTAAATAACCCTATGATTTTAAACTCATCTTTTTCAACATGGTCTTCTAATACGGCGTCAACTCCTTCGCTTCTCAAAATGTATGCAAGATCCTCAAGCCAGTCTCTCAGCCCGCATGTTAGGCAAAAAGACCCTGTAAACTCTACTTTGAAAAATCCATGTTTCTCATCAAACTCTAAAAGCCTGGCCGTGGCCTCAGGCTTACGAGTCCTATTGTACGATTCAATGGAGGATGAAATAGTTTTAATTAAAAAATCGGGGCATGAACTCATATCTTACTCCACACCAATCTCTTTGCTGGACTCCCATAAACCATGGAGGTTGCAGTATTCGATGGCAATTAATCTCCCTGGCTTTGAAATCTTCAAGTATGCCTCCACAACCGGCTCACTGTATACTGGTGTGAATTCGTATCTTCCAATAAGTACCGGGTTAAACGGCCTGTTCTGCTCTTCAAAGTAGAGCTCTATCCATCTAATACTGTGCTCTACTGTATTGGGATGCGGGCCAACCCAGACTTTTACCTTGAATATTTCGCCAGCCTTAACCTTATTCGGTGCCTCGATCTTAGGGGTGTGAGACTCAACTTTTGATACAGCCTCTCCCTTCACGCTCCCCGGCTCATATATGAGTTCTTTTAATCCCATTCTTAGTACCACCAATTTTGGAAATAATAAAACTACCTAATAAGTTTAATTTATTTTAAGTACTTGAGAGTTATCATTAAAATGCTTACATTAACATAATGAAAATATCGGTCAGCAGCGTGATTACCATGGATGATGAAGTATTTGAGTTGCTTAAGAAGCTGTTGTCAAAGCCTGAGAAGAAGTATAAGCCTGAGGTGGGTCTTGAGCTCGACACGATAGGTCCCGAATCCCCTAATGGAATATATGTTTACGATGAAAAGAAAGAGAGATGGGTTCTAAAGTATTTGAACGGCGAGTTTTTCCAGCCCTGGGAGGACGGGTTGTTTGTAGTATACTTTGACAACGCTAAGTGCCCGGCCTGTAGGGCATACGACACCTACTGGTATCCATTCGTGAAGCTTATAGGATCCACTTTCAGGAACGCCCACTACGTGATCATACTGTGCGACTGGTTCGCGAAAGAGTGCGACTCGGAAATAGCAAGGGGTAGTTTCCAAAAATATGATGTCCACGCATCTCCAACCACTCTCCTACTCTACTCAAGCAATGGAAAAATCGTTCTCCAAGACAAGCTGGAAGGGGTTAAAAGAATGGATCAGCTGGCGGACTCTATTCAAGGATTTGTCGACAAAGCCTTGAAAACAATTGAGCTGCAACCGGGAGGGGGGTCGTCGAATAGTTAAAAAGGTGATGAGGAATGAGTAGCGAAGAATTACCGGACGTTCACTCCGAAAAACCAGCATTCCCCATACTAGTGAGCAGGGTTGGATTAACAGGGGTTAAGCTCCCGCCTTTCAAAGCGGGTAATGGGATTTTCACACCGGTTTTCAACATATACGTAGAACTTCCTAAGCATCTTAAAGGAGCACATCTTTCAAGACTCTACAGGGTTTTAACAAGTAATTATGAAATAATGGAAGAGAAGGGTTTTGAAGGCCTTGCTTTTCTAGCGTTTAAGGCTTTAGAAGCTAATGCTTATGCGGGGAAATCATACGTGGAGGTTTACGGGGATTATTTAACCAGGATTAATGATATACCTTTCCACCTTAGACTAGGCTCTGGAGTATCCTTGGATAGGGCTACAAATAAGCTCGAATGGTTCTCAGAGGTCGAGACTGAAACGGTGACTTCATGCCCGTGCGCCATGAAGGTTTCGCTTCATCTTTTCAACACTCCTTTCACCCATATGCAGAAGGCCAAGGTTAAGGTTAGGGTTGAAACAGATGATAAGCATATTTCACCAATCAAAATAGGGGAACTCTTAACGAGGGTGTTAAATACGCCGGTGAATCTTCTGTCTAGGAAGGAAGAAGCGGTTTTCGTTCAGAAGATCTTCGTGAACCCTGAGTTCACAGAAGACGTTGCTAGAAGAATTTTTGTAACTCTTATAAAAGGTTTTAAGGATACCTTGGACTCAAACCATTATATTTCAGTTAAAGTAGAATCCTTGGAGACTATTCACCAGTATCATGTGGAATCCTTGATAACGGGTTACGTGAAGGAGTTCTTAAACGAGTTAGAAAAAGGTGGTTTTATATGAGCTGGGTCATTGACAGGGAATGGTGGATGAGGATATATGCAGATTTAATTGTTAAGAGCATAGACCTTAGCTTCGAAAAGGATCAGCAGGCCACGGATTTATTGAGCACGCTCCTCGATGGTCGCAGCAATCTGATAGAGTTCGACGAGATGATTGGTTCGTTTAAAGGGTTTGACGAGTCCATTGTTTTCGGATGCGGCCCGAGTCTCGTGTCAGACCTTGAGTTTCTCATGGGAAATAATGCTCTTAAAGACAAGCTTCTGATCTCAGCAGACGGCGCTACGACAGTATTGATTAATCACGACATAACACCGCACATTGTTGTCACGGACTTAGACGGCCTCGTAGCCGACATAGCATGGGCATCCCTCAAGGGATCGGTAATAGTGGTCCACGCCCACGGAGACAATATTGATAGAGTCTCGAAATTTGTCCCTATGTTCAAGGGGAGAATAATAGGTTCTACACAGGTTGAGCCAAGACCTCATGTTTACAACTTCGGAGGTTTCACCGACGGCGATAGAGGTGTTTTCCTTTCTCACTCACTAGGGATATCGAGAATCATTCTCGCAGGCTTCGACCTGGATGGAGAGCCCTATTCATGCCCAGGTAAGCTAGTCCCGTTTAACAAAAGGGTTAAGAAGAAGAAGTTAGAAATAGCGAAGACATTGTTGAAAGAATTGGAGTCAAAAGGGGTAAGATATTTCAACGTCAAGGGAGAGCCCTATGTTCTCTGATCCTGCTAGGAAATACTTTCACAAGGACGTAACAGATAGAGAGAGGGCCGCTTTCGAAGCAGGAATTGCTCTAGGCATGGTTGTACACCAGTTTACAGGTGTTCCATTGAGAAAACGCGATGACATTAGTATACTGGAAAAAGTTATTGAGAACGCTATTAAAGCGCAACCTTTCAAGATCGATGCAGAAGTCGTGATAAACGTTGACCTGAAAAACACGGATAACCCCTACGATTATACGACGCTGAAAACAAGAAACATGAATGTGAAAGTTACTGTGAAATACGGTAAGGCCGTGGTGAAGGCTGCTCTAAGACACATTGATGAGTTAGACTACAATCTAGCCTACATAGAAGAGATAATAGAGGAGGAGTAGTAGTTGCCTAAGGCTATTGCGTGGGGAATAACTGGAGCTGGAAGCTTTCTAAGAGAATCGGTGGAAACGATAATTGAGATCGTGGAGAGAGGGATACCGGTCACTGTTTACTGTTCTAAAGCGGGAGAATCGTTGTTGAAATCTTATGGGTTGATTGATAAGCTGGCAGCACGCGTGAAAGGAGCGTATCCTACAGAGATAGTTTACGAGTCTAAGGAGCCTCCAAGCTACCCATCAACAGGGCGCTTCTACGTTGACATATACGATTTAGCTGTCATATCGCCTGCAACCCTGAATACTTCCAGCAAAATAGTCCATGGAATATCGGATTCCTTAGTATCAAACCTAGCATCGCATGCGTTGAAGAACAACATTCAGCTCCTCATACTGCCGGTAGACTATTTTGAGACCAAAAGCACTATCCCCATCAAAATACTGCGCGACAACTGCGGTAAATGCTTTGAATGCACCGCTGCTGAAGCATGTCCAACCGGGGCTTTAACCAAGGATAGTAACTGGAAAGTAAGGCTAGATATTTCTAAGTGTACCAGGTGTTTCGAATGCTTAAGGAATTGCCCATGGAACGCGATACTATTCGACGTGGAGATCATGGTTAAGCCTAACCCGTACTACGTTAAAATTATCGAAAAGCTATACGAAATCCCAAATGTGAGAATTATTGAACATCCTAGAAAAGTCCTAGAGTTATTGAGTGGTGAACGCCCCTGAAGATTTTGTTCGTAACAGGGATGGTGGCAAAACCCTTCTTGGAGAAAATTGTAAAACAGCTTTCAGATGTAGAAGCCAAGGTTTTATCGCTCCCAATTCCCATAGCCGCAATGATGACTAACGAGTATTTAACACGGGAGCTACCCCGATACCCTGAGCTCATTGAGTGGGCAGACATAATAATAGCACCAGGCTTCACGAAAGGGGATTTAAAAGACGTGGCGAAGAAGTTAGGGAAGCCTGTTTACAAGGGATGCTTGTATGCTTATGACATTCCCATCTTAGTTGAATACTTGAAAAAAGGCGGAGAGTTGTCAACGGTTAACCCGCTAGATGAATTATTAAGCAAGGAGAAGAAGAGGAGAGAGGAGATTATTCTTGCTGAATTAAGGAGAGAAGCTACCAAGTCTTGTTTTGAGGTTGGTGGAAAACCGGTCTCGCCTAAATATCCTTTAATAATGGGCGAGGTTTTCGTGAATGAGGAGATGGATTTTGGGAGAATCGCCTCCAAGGCACATAGACTAGTATCTCACGGTTCCGACATACTGATAATCGGGTCCAGCCGTCTCCCCTTGGATGTTGTGGCAGATTATTCCAAAAAGGTTAAGAGGTTGTTGAACATCCCGGTAGGGGTAGACTATTTCAAATACGAAGATTTCAGCTCCCTTAGCGATGGAGAGGTCGATATTCTTTTAAGTTTCCCAGCTGACTCAATACTCCATCTCAATCCCAAGGAGGAATTTCGAAAAACAGCCGTAGTCCTAATCCCAGACCCGTTCTCCATCAATGTTGAAGAGAAGATCTCAAGCTTAAGAGCGGGCTTAAAACATGCTATTGATAAAGGATTCGGAAAAATAATACTGGACCCGGTGTTAAACCCTCCTCAGCAAGCATTTATAGAATCATTGTATGCGTTTAAAACTGCGAGGAAGGAGTTTCCGGGCTATCCGATATTGATGGGGGTCAGCAATTTCACAGAGTTGATAGATGCTGACAGTATTGGAGTAAACGCTGTGTTAGCCAGTATCGGGGTTGAGGCAGGAGTAGACCTGTTCCTTGTCACGGAAGAAAGTGCTAAAACCTCGTACTCGGTCAGAGAGTTTAGGAAAGCACTGGATATGGCCTTGCTTGCTAGAGAAATGGAAAAGCCTCCGAAAGATTTCTCTGTCAACTTACTAGTGTGTAAAAGCAAAAAGAAGAGGGGCTTGAAGCCCCAGGAGCTGGTAAACCCTGTTAAAGCCTCTAGACCCTACCCTCTTAAAGCAGACCCCTCTGGGTACTTTAAAATATATGTCGACCACGATCAGGAAGCAATAATCGTAGAACACTATAAGCATGGAGATAGTAAGCCGAGCATTACAATACTAGGGACTGATCCGTCTGCGATAATTAATGAAATACTTGAGAGGAAGCTTGCCTCAGCCCCTGAACACTTCTACTATCTTGGTAGAGAGCTTTGGAAAGCCAAGACAGCCTTGAAGCTCGGCAAGGATTATGTTCAAGATGAAGAACTCTTCTAAGCCCCCATTACACTGCTTTTAGAATATAGACGTTTATTAGTAAGGATATAGAAGATCATTATTAGTGATTGATTTGCCTGAGAGCAATTTAATACTGGATGTTGATATTCTTCTCTATGTTTTACCTGAAGGTGTTAAGAGAAACTCACTCATAATTGTTGCCGGCGAAGGCGGTGCTGGCAAGAGCGCTTTACTGGCTGATATTGCTAAATCAGTTATTAAGAACAATGAGCCCTTGCTTTACCTAGGGCTTGACGATGATCCGGCAACCATCGTGGACCAGTTTAGCTCTTTCAACGTTGACATTGAAAAAGCATTCAATGAGGGAAGATTTGGAATCATAGATGGTTTCAGCTATTTAATCAAGGGTAAGAAAGGGAAGAGCCACCCCATGGTTCTTGACGAAGTCAATCCAAGCGACTTAGACAGCCTTGTCTACTCTCTCCTTAAACATGTTGACTCCTTCAACATGAGGGGGCGCGGAATGGTAATGATAGACAGCCTGAACGAGATCATGATCACACTGGACCCGACCAGGATCATAGAGTTCGTGAAAACCATAAGGGCAAATGTAGCCAAACATAGGAGTGTGACCACAATAGCAACACTTCACACTTCAACGGAGGACTTCCTCTCATACTTGCTAAGCATCGAGCACTTGGTTGACGGAATAATTGAAATGCAGACCCTCAAAGACAAGAACCTAGGGGAACTGCAGATACCTTTAAGGCAAATGCTGGTGAGGAAGATGAAAGGAGTTCCCCACAGAGCTGTTTGGACCCTTTTCACCATTGATAAGGAAGGAGTAAAACCCGTGATAATTAAAACCTCTAAGTAGTATATCATAATTCTGCTGAATTGTAAGGTGTGATATATGCTTTTAAAAGGGTTGAAAGTGCTTGACTTAAGCCATACCTTAGCTGGCCCGTTCGCGACGATGGTTCTAGCCGACCTGGGCGCGGAGGTTATAAAGATCGAGTC
>NZ_DBOUKL010000043.1:0-9405 GCF_059755995.1 Thermosphaera sp.
AAGGATGCTGTACTAAGATATAAGCGGATGCAGGGGTTTAGGGTATACGATCAACCAGGGTACGACTGCCACGGCTTACCCATAGAGGTGAAGGTCGAGCAGAAGCTAGGGGTTAGGGTAAAGAGAGAGATCGAGGAGAAGATAGGCGTAGACAGGTTTATCGCCGAGTGCCGCAAGCTAGCACTGGATAACGCGGCAGCAATGACCAAATGGTTCATCGACCTAGGAGTCTTCATGGATTGGGAGAATCCTTACCTAACATTGAGGAATGAGTATATTGAAGCCGCATGGTGGCTTGTTAAAAAAGCCGACGAGCACGGATTGCTGGATAAGGATACGAGGATAGTTCACTGGTGTCCGAGATGTTCTACAACACTTGCAGAATACGAGATTGAATATAAAGAGCTAGAAGACCCCAGCATTTACGTGAAATTCCCAGTCGTTGGACAGGATAAAACATATCTTGTAATATGGACGACAACTCCGTGGACTCTACCGGCAAATACCTTTGTAATGATACATCCTGAAGCTTACTATGTCAAGATCAGGGTCGGTGATGAAACATGGGTAGTTGCAGAGGAGAGATTGAATGCTTTTCTTGACGAAACAGGCATTAAGGAATATCGAGTAGTCGAGAAAATAAAGGGTAGCTCGCTGGTAGGGGTCAGATACACCCATCCCTTGAGAGATATTGTACCGCTACAGGCTGAACTAGAACAGTATCACACGGTTTTGCCCGCGCCTGAGTTCGTAACCATGTATGAGGGAACAGGTCTCGTCCACAGCGCACCCGGACACGGGTTCGAAGACTTCACGGTAGCGGTCAGGTGGGGCATTAAAACCATTGCAAGCCCAGTGGATGATGAAGGGAGGTTTACAAGCGAGGCAGGCAAGTATGCTGGCATGTTTGTCAGAGATGCAAACCCCATTATTATCCAAGACCTTGGGCAGAGAAACGCGTTGATTTCCAAAACCTCAATCACACACAAATATCCTGTTTGCTGGCGTTGTAAGACACCTGTATTCATAAGGGCAACCCAGCAGTGGGTGATCAAAGTATCAAAGCTCAAAGATAAGCTCCAAGAAGAGGTTGAGAAGGTTAACTGGATACCTGAATGGGCTCTCGATAGAATTAAAAGCATGCTTGAAAACCTGCAGGACTGGGTTGTTTCAAGGCAGAGGTACTGGGGTACTCCACTACCTGTTTGGACATGCCCTAACGGTCACAGGGTAGTGGTGGGGAGCGTTGCAGATATAGTTGCTCTTGGAGGAAAACCTCCGAGCGAGCTTCACAAGCCTTGGATAGATGAAGTCGTGTTGAAGTGTCCTGTGTGTGGTTCCGAAATGCGCAGGGTTCCTGACGTGATGGACGTCTGGTTTGACAGTGGTGTTTGCTTCTACGCGGCCAAGGGGCATCCGGAGAACCTACCCCTTGAAGACATAGTCCTCGACTTCATCGTTGAGGGGCATGATCAAACTCGAGGCTGGTTCTTCTCCCTTCTCAGAGCCGGAGTGCTAGGCTTCAACCTTGCTCCTTATAAGAATGTCCTCGTCCACGGGTTCATGCTCGACGAACAGGGCAGAGAAATGCATAAAAGCCTTGGAAACTACGTTGGAACAAACGAAGCAATCGCAAAGGCAGGGAGAGACCCGCTGAGGCTATGGTTGTTATCGAACACTACATGGGAGGATGCTAAATTCTCCTGGAAAAGTATTGAGGAAGTGGCTAGAGATCTCTCCATAGCGTGGAACGTGTTTGTTTTCGCCAAGACTTACATGGCTTTAGACGGCTTCAAACCTGAGCAGGCAAGGCTTGAGAGTTTAATGGATGCTTTGAAACTAGAGGACAAGTGGATATTGAGTAGGATTAATTCGTTAATTGAGAAGTCAACGTTATTTCTAGAGAGTTATGAAGTCCACACCGCTGTAAGAATGCTCCGTGAATTCATCGTTGAAGATCTCAGCCACTGGTACATAAGATTGATAAGGCCCAGGGTCTGGGTTGAGGAGAACACGAGGGATAAGCTCGCCGCTTACACGGTTCTCTACTATGTTCTAGATAAATTAGTACGGATGCTTGCGCCTTTCACCCCGTTCATCACAGAGTATATTTACCAAGCAATGTTCAAAGAGCACTATAGGGAGGAATCCGTTCACCTGCTCGAGTGGCCCAAAGCCGACGTATCTCTCATAAATCCGGAGCTGGAGGAGACAATGGTTGTTGTGAAAAAGATTTTTGAAGCAGCAGCATCCGCAAGAATGAAGGTGGGATTGAAACTCAGGCAGCCCGTTAAAACCCTAACCATTTACGTTAACGACACTAAGATAAGTGAAGTAGTTATGAAAAACCGAGAGCTCATAAAGCTTATCGCTAACGTCAAAAATGTTGAAACCAAGCCCCTCTCAATGCTTAAAGAAGTCACCAAGTACAAGGTTGAGCCAGTTTACAGCGTGTTAGGGCCAAGGTTCAAGCAGAAAACGCGGTTGGTGATAGCCTACATTATGGAAAACCAGGATAAAGTAGCATTGGACATAATCAGTGGGAAAACGCATGAAGCCGTTATTGAAGGTGAGCAGGTAGTAATCGATGACTCCTGCGTGAAGATAACCCCCTACTTCATTGAAGGCTACTCTGTTGTGGATATTGAGTGGGGTAGCATCGCAATCGATACAAGGCTCAGCGAGGAGGAGATGGCCGAGGGACTGGCGAGAGACCTGGTTAGGAGGATACAAGTTATGCGGAAAATGCTAAATCTCTCACTAGACGCAAAGATTAGAGTCGTTATTATTGCCCCTCAGGAGAGAGAACACGTGATCCTCTCTAAGGTTGACTACATTGCAGGCGAAACAAGAGCCGTGGAAGTCAAAGTCTCAACAAACCCGAATCTTCTCGCGGATTTCAAGGGATTGGTAAGGGAGTGGGATATTGAAGGAGAAACATACCATATAGGGGTTGAACAGGTTTGACCCTTAACGATGAAGCTCTGATCTCTATTGCGGTTAACGCGTTGAAAAACAGCTACGCACCATATAGCAGGATCCATGTCGCCGCTTCCATCCTAGGCTCTAACGGGAAGGTTTATACCGGGGTTAACGTTGAAAACGCTAGCTATGGTTTAACGATATGTGCCGAGAGATCTGCTATTGTTCAAATGGTTAGCGACGGCGAGAGGAAGCCTGTAAAGATCGCTGTTGTAACAGACCTGGAGAACCCTATACCTCCATGCGGCGCTTGCAGACAGTTTATTGCAGAGTTCAATCCAGATGCGGAGATAATTCTCCACAGCGCTTCCTCGGGCAAAACGGTTAAAACAAGACTCTCAGAGCTTTTCCCCAACCCTTTCAAGCTTTAACTTCACTGTTTAACCGCTGTTAGCAAAATATTCCTTGTTTCAGCCGGTTTCCTGGGGTTTTCCACCACTGTCTCCACTTTTTCAACACGAAAGCCCGCGCTCTCTACTTCACTTTTAAGCTCGGGTATTGAGTAGAAGTGGTAGAATCTATCACCCAGGCCTGATGAAACTATCACACCATCGCAAACCTCTTTTCCCCTCGGTTTCTCGCTGGGAAACCAGACTGAAAGAATGAGAAGGCCTCCGGCAACCAGTACTCTTTGAATCTCCTTAAGAAATACGAGCCTGCATTCTCTAGTAGGGATGTGATGTAGTACGGCCAAAGATATCACCACGTCAAAGGATTCATCCATTAATGGAATGTCCAAGCCGTCAGCATTGAGCAACGTGACGTTACCGGTTTTCATCTCAACTCTGGTGTGATCATCGTAAGAGGGATCCATCAATACCAATAACCCCTGATAAGAAGTGTTCTTTCTCAAATACCCTGCACGTCCAGCACCGACATCGAGAACTCTGCCTTTCAAATACTTGGTTACGTCAATACTCCTCCATCCCGCCTCCCTGTACTTCGGAGCCTTGCGAAAATACTCAAGTGTGCGAAGGAGTGCTTGGCCACAAATATTCCAGCACTTCTCACTACGATCCAACGCTTCCGCGCCATTCTGTTGAATCATGGTTAAAAATATGTTGATAAGGGTTTAATAGAAGAGTGTGCTACATCCGGATTTTATAGTAGTTCTCCGACGCCTTCTCAAGCTCCTCGAGGCTTGGGTTAATCAATGGTGCATCCCCAGCAGTTTTCCTGATAATGTCGGGGTCTTTCAAACCATGCCCTGTAACTAGGACAACCACCATCTCATCCTTGTCGACAAGGCCTTCATTAAGTGCTTTAATCAATCCTGCAAGCCCTGCTGCACCACTAGGCTCTGCGAAAACCCCTTCCAAGCTTGCAAGAAGCTTCATTGCCTGGACTATTTCATCATCCGTGACCACGACCCCATATCCGTTCGTCGCATACATCGCCTTCAACGCTGCGTCGCCATCCCATGGGAAAGTGTCTTCAAGCCCTGTAGCAATGGTCTCAGGAGGTTTCTCCCAGGGTTTAATGTTCAACGGGTCTTGCTTCTCAAGCCAAGCCCTAACCAATGGGTAGTTGCCCTCAGGCTGCACAGCAACCATTTTAGGATACTTGTTTATGAGTCCCACCGCGTTGAAATCCCTGAAACCGTTGTACACGCCTGTGAGTAAACTCCCCGCCCCGGTAGGTACAAATACCTGATCCGGGGTCCTCCATCCCAGTTGCTCAATTATTTCCATCGAGATTGTCTTAGGCCCTTCTATTTGATACGGGTTGTATACTCCGAAGCTAGGGCTTGGGTAGAACCCGTATTTCTCCACGACAAGTCTCATCATTTTAACAGTTGGATCCTCGGCCTCAGTCCACCTTACCTTGAACACCTTAGCGCCGTAGTAGAGTAGTTGAGCTATTTTCCCATAGCCGGCGAAATCGGGCACGAACGCGAAGACGTCTATCCCTGCCTTGGCTCCATACGCTGCTAGAGATGCTGCCGCGTTCCCACTGCTTGCGATGGTTGCTTTTTTAAACCCGAAGAATTTTGCCATCGAAACCGAAACGCTCATCGCCCTGTCTTTGAAACTACCTGTTGGGTTTCTTGTTTCATCTTTAAGATAGAGATTTCTCAGTCCAAGAGCCTCCGCCAGCCTCGTTGATTTTAAAAGAGGGGTGCCGCCCTCGCCGAGGGATACCACGTATTCTTGGCTGGGGACAGGAAGGAATTCCATATACCTCCACATGTTGAATGGCCTTTTTTCAAGGTTTTCAATACTGAAGGCTTTTCCTAATTTCTCATAGTCGTATATTATGTCCAGCCTGCCCAGGTCATTGTTTTCGCACAGGACAGGCTTAGACTCTAGTCTATACTCTCTGCCACACCTGTTGCACTTCAAGTATTTCACGAACATGCATGATACCTCATGGTTATGGGTAAAAACTATTTAGAAGAAACTTAAATTCCTTCTCTCTCCCATATGAACTTTACAACTTCGTCATGGGTTGGCACGCAGTGGGATCCAAGGCTTGAGATTTTCAACGCGGCCACGGCATTACCGTATTGAAGAGATTTTCTCAAACTGTATCCTCTCAGGAAGCCTGTTATAAAGCCTGATGCAAAAGCGTCTCCAGCCCCCGTGGTATCGATCACGTTGTCAACTCTGTAAGCCGGGATCTCCTCCTCCAAGTCCCTACTGTAGACATATACTCCTTTCCCACCCCTCTTCACGATCACCACTTCTGGTCCGGTTGAAGCTATCTCCTTAGCCGCCTGCTTGTAATCCTCCATACCCGTCAATAAAGTTGCCTCTTTATGGTTTAGGAAGACAACGTTAACCCTGGACACGACTGGCTTCACTTTCTCCAAGCCCTGTGACGCTAGCACTCTTCCAGGATCCCACGAGGATTTCAACCCGTATTTCTCAGCAATCCTGAGGGCTTCAATAGTCATATCCAGTCTAAGGCTTGCAATGTGAATCCACTTAGCCCTTGAAATCGCATATTCACTAAGGTCTGAAGGCTCCAGCGTTTCAGCAGCTCCTTTGAACCCGTACATCGTGATGTCTCCGTTCTTGTTAATAGCGACTATGGTAAACCCTGTTTGCCCCAGGCTTATCCTCAAACCACTTATATCCACGCCCTCTTTCAAGAGATCGTCGACTATTATTCTACCGAAACTGTCGAAACCTATTTTCGCCAAGATGCTTGATTTCAAACCTAGCCTTCTTACCCCTATGGCAACGTTTACAGCTGATCCGCCGCTCCCCCATGATTGTTCGAGAACTTTGCTCTCCTGATCTATTCCTGGAAAGGTCTCTACTAGAATCCTTATGTCAACAAGAGCGTGTCCTACCGTGACAACATCTATATCGCTTGACATTCCTGACCCACCGGTTACTGCATGGTTTTGAAAGCTTCTTCAGCGGTTAAACCTTCGTGAACAATCTTCATGACCGCTCTTATCGCTAACGCTGGGTTTTCATGCATGAATACGTTTCTCCCTACAACCACTCCTTGAGCACCTGCCTTCATCACGTCTTCAACATCCCTCAGGAAATCCATGAAATTCCTCCTAGGGGCTCCACCGCTCATTAAAACAGGTATCCCTGAAGAGGCCTTCACCACTTCTCTAAAAGTATCCCAGCTACCAGTGTAGTACGTCTTTATCAGATCCGCCCCAACCTCAATGGCTGCTCTCACACCGTACTTGACCACTTCCACATCGTACATGTTCTTAATGCTGGGACCTCTCGGGTACGCGAGCTGTAAACAAGGATACCCGTACCTTTCAGCCTCCTCTTTTATTGAAACCCATCGAGAAAGCATGACGTCCTCGTACTGGCTACCCCAGTAAACAGTGGCGGCCACTGCATCGGCTCCAAGCGAGACCGCTTCCTCCACCGTGCCTATTAGGCTTTGAAGCATCTTCTGGTCCTCCGGTCTCAAATTAGTTTTACCAGTCACTTTCACGATCAGACTCGTCCTCCCCAGCCAGGAGTCCCGTGTAACATAAGCGAGCCCGGGTGTTAGCATCACCGCGTCAACACCTGCATCAACTATTTTCTTTAACAATCCCCTAGGGTCTATTGTTTCGCTGGTGAAATCCCATGGGCCGTGCTCGAACCCGTGGTCGAATGCGAACACGACTGCTTTCCCATCGCGGAGGATTCTGTTCAATCTCACAGTTTTACCAATATTTGCGTATGACATGTAACCACCTTACATGTTTGATTTAATCTCTACAATGAATTTTAAAAGCCACCCCCTATAAGATTTGAGTTAAAGGAGGAAAATCGTTTTCAATATGGATATTCCGAGGTAAACTGCCGAGTACACTATTAGCGATGCTATCAGCACTCCGAGACTAATTGCAACTATGGCTTTTTTCTTATCAACTCGTAGTAGAAAAGCTATCAGGCTCCCGGTCCACGCACCAGTCACCGGTAGGGGGATGCCGACGAACAATGCTAAGGATAACAAGGTGATCTTTTCCATCCTTGATGCTTTCTCCAACGCTTTTTCCACTATCTTGAGATAAATGTTTCTAAGAAGCCTTGGAAATTTCTCACTCATGACTATTTTTTCAACCGTTGAGAGAATGTTCAACGCTACCGGGGCTATGAGCAGGTTTGCCAGGACACCTGCTAAAATGTAAAAACCCATTAGATTAGCGTCTTCTCCTGCTTTAATTACGGCGTAGGGTATAGCGCCCCTTATCTCGCTAATGGGCAGGAATCCCAGAATGAACACTACCAATAGGCTCTGCAAGTCAAGCATGTTAACCCCAATCATCTATCTCTCCTATATTGAATATTTATGCTGAGGGCTGGTTTTAACTAGTTTCAGGCGCCTCCCTTCCTCCGCCGTACAAGGCTTCTTTTATAACTTCTTCAGCGCTCTCCTGGGCTTTCTTCAAATCACTACTTGATAGGTCTTTGTATTTCTCACGGTTGACGTAGATTGTGAATAAAACCTCGGGAATAAGCCCATGCTGTTGCGCAAACTCCTCATATGTTAAATCTTCTACATCTATAACCTTGCTACCGCGGATCTCCACGACATGTATTTTATCCAGAACTTCGGAACCGGAGGACGGGTATATTTCAACCTTGTCAATAATGGTTAAGATATCAGAAGAGTTGACATTTCTATCTTTCAGCACGCTGGAGATTTCTTCACTAATCTTCTCCTTCAACATTTTCTGATAAGTCTCTCCGAAGCGCTCGCTGAATAAGTGCTTAGCGTACTTTAAATTATAGTTAAACCTGCCTATCATCTTCCATACGGGTTTCCTCTCAATGAAAAGACTTTGCAACGCCTTCCTCGCTAATTCCTTATCGACGCACTCATACGTTGAAACATCTTCATATATTAAGTTGGCTAGCATGCTGTAAAGGGAGTGATCAGTTAAGAGGAAATACTTGGATAAGCTATCAGGTTTCTGCAATATTTCCTCGATTATTTCAACAAGTCTTGATTTCAAGCATTGGAGGAGATAACCGATCATCTCAATAAACGCCACGTTCACCGGGTGGAGGTAAACATTCTTATACATTATCTTTCTCGCATCGAAAAGCCTGGCTATTTCGTCCAAGGATTTTCGAGTCACTCCTGGAATAATCATGTTGTTTTTCTCCACTAGGAAAGTGTTTCTAATGATCCAGTCATCGTTGATCTCGCCTACCGGAACCCCTGTGAAAAAGCTGTCTCTTTTAAGATAATCCATGATATCGCTAGTGTAGGCATAATCCCTAACAACAAGTCTAACCATACTGCTCAAGTCGTTAGAGGATGGGTTGTAAAAGTCCTTATCTGAGAGGAGGGACCGGTTAACAAGGTCTGTAAAATCCTTCATACCCCTGGGAGGCTTCATGCCCTCGTCAAGCAGAGATATGAGAACCTCTGGGTCTAGGCCGAGTGTTTTAGAAGAGTCCAAGGCTTGCTCGTATATTCTCTCCCTTAAAAAATCCCTGTAGAGGAGATAGCCAACGACTTCATGGTTGCCCACGCTGTATCCAAGAAACTCTCGGGTTTTATAAACGTATTTGTCGAATGCGTGGCTGAATGGCCCGTGCCCCAGGTCATGCATTAGGCCTAGTAATCTAGCGGCGAAGATGATTTCTTTCTGATGCCCGATAATGTCCTTTCTATAAGTGCATTCCTCTGGTAGATGATACGATGTTCTAAGCAAGTGTGTTATATATTTGAAAGACGAGTGCATTACGCCTATTGAATGAGCAAACCTTGTGTGGGTTGCGTTTGGATAGATAAAGTGGGCTGCCTGAAGCTGGTAGATATATCTCAGCCTCTGCATCGCCCAGGAATCAATAACCTTGTCCTCGAACCCTTTTACAAAATCAATATACCCGTATAACACGTCTCTTATCTGACCATTAAACGGTATGAAGGGGGATGGAGAAGACTCCATTTCTAATCCGCCACCAATATCATACCCGTATATTGGAATATATGTTTCAG
>NZ_DBOUKL010000044.1:0-8208 GCF_059755995.1 Thermosphaera sp.
CGTATCTTCCAGGGGTGACTCGCGGAGCGGTTAGAGATTCTATCAAGAGCTTCGCGTTTGTTGAAGCATATTCCTCTAAATCAATAGTCTTGAAGAACTCCCAACCCCCTACAGTGGACTCGGATACTGAGAGGGATTCGTAATTATTGTTTGAATGCGCAACCAATCTGCATCCAACACCGATCATTCTTCGCGTAAAATCGATGAAGTCTCCATTGCTTGAAACATAGACTCGCCTATCTTTTTCGAAAGCGTATGGGATCGTTATACTAGAGAGCTCTTTAAACTCTTTCAACCTTTTATGCATTTGGTTGAGAATTTCGATTTTCTCAGCATAGTCGACATCAAAAGGGTCTATTCCGTAATGACTTATAATTTTGTCTTTAAACGTGCCTCGAGACTCCATTGAAACAATGCTACTATAAGGACTACTACTTTTTGCAATCTTCACGGCTTTCTCTACCGTGAGTTTTAGATTCTCGTTAGACATGATGTTGGTGAAGGAGTAGCCAATTCTGTCTCCAATTAATACGCGCACACCTATTCCTCGGGAAAAAGATACTCCGGCATCCCTTACAACTCCATTATCTAGAACTATGGTTTCATACAAGTGCTCCTGGTATCTTAAGTCAACGAATTCGGCTCCTAGTTTGATTCCATGGGTAATTACGGAGTCGAAATTTAATTCCATAGGTCTCAACTTTGTTTAAATATTCATTTACGAAATAAATAGGTTGCGTTATAGTATTGCTTGAAGGTTTTTAAGGCTTGTTGGAAAACCCATTATATGATGCTGAAGGTCCCGAACACTGCGGAGATCTTCTCGATGAAGAAGCGGTGGCTGCCTGAGTTGTTTATCTCAGTAGCAATAACATTAGAAAAGAGAAAAATACGAGGATGATGTCTGGGGTATATTCCTCCTTCACCAAGAGTATGGTCGTCTTCATCTCCGAGTTCAGCCTGTGGTACGAATACTCCTCTAAAAACCTCCCTACCTCAACTACTCCAGCTACTACCACAGGGATTCTAGCCGTCGTTTTCTCGTTTTTCAAAGCACCAATCATTAAAGACTCTACGAACCATTTCATTCCGTAAGGAACGAGTCTCCATATAAGAAGCGGGATATGAACCGCTAGTTTCTTGAAACCTATTTTCCTCAGAATATTCGTAAGAGATGCAGGACTCAAAATAGCCACTATGAAAATAATAGTAGTTGATAAAGTTATAGTTCGAGCTATAATCAAAAGGATATCGAGAATGCTTAAGCTACTCCACCCTAAAACATTGCTCAGCAACGTGGAACCACCCATGTAAGCTCCTACAAGACTCGTTAAAACCAGCGTCGACAACGCCCATTCCATCCCGGGATAGTACAGACCCAGAAGAAGTGTTAAAACACCCGTAATAATGACTCCATGTGGATGGCGTAGCATTAATGTTAGAACACACAGGATAAAGATTAGTTTTGAGAAAGGTTCAGCGCGTTTAAAACCCTCCTCGCTACGCAAGAAGAAGACGTTGTAAATTATGGACACGAGTGCGCCAACCACGCTCATTTCTTGCCCACCTCAACCGTCTCGTCCAAGATTTTGAAAACCCTCTCATCATGTGTCGAGACAATTATTGTTAAACCGGACTCAGTCAGCTCTATAAGATGCTCTAAAACCTGGTGAGAGCTAACATCATCAAGCCCTGCCGTGGGCTCATCCAACATGTAGATTTGATAGTTTGATAAAAACGCTGAAGCCAGTACCACCCTCCTTCTCTCACCTGAGCTGAGCCTTGCAAGAGGACGGTGCAATATATTTTTAAGATTGAAGCGTTCAGCTATATCTAGCAGTTTCGATTCATCGCCCTTGCTTGCATAGAGGAGTTCCTCCCAAGGCGTGGGCTTGGTGAAGTAGATAAGCGGGTTTTCCGGAATGTATATGCGTTTCCCTTTCCCGAATACCCTGCCCTTACTCGGCTTTAACACCCCGGCCATTATCTTGAGCAATGTTGATTTACCTGACCCGTTAGGTCCTGTAAGCCCTGTTATAATTTTCTCCTTAATACTTAGCGAGAAATCCTTGAACAAGTAGTCCCCTCCCGGATATTTAAACCATACGTTTTCAAGTCTGATTGCAAACTCATTACTACTTCTTATACCGCGTTCAGGCAGTAAAGGGTGAGAAAAGAAATCGTTTCTCCAATGCCCGGAATATACTGGTTGTCCGTTATGCAGGTAAATGATTTTAGATGCCAGATCCCTCCAGAATAATGGATTATGGTCGACAACCACCACGGTCTTCCCGTCTTTAAGAGCTGTTTCAACAACACTGTGCAACATTTCCCTAGCATACTTATCAATGTAGACAAGCGGCTCATCTAGAATAAACACTGAGGAACTTCTTGCTAAGGACTCAGCCCATATTAATCTTTGAGTCTCACCAGCGCTTAACCCGTATGTTGGATTCTTCAGCTTCCTCCCAAGCCCGAGCTTCATCAGATCGAAAAGCTCACAAGTATATCCTGCTACCGCTAATGAATGGCAGTATTCTGTTTCCACAGAGTAGCCTACTAGAGCAAACCATGGTTCCTGCGGAATGTATGCTACATCGGAGTAAAACTCATCAGGGGGGATTTCATCAATGGGAGTATTCCTTATTAATACCTTACCCTTAAAATATCCTCCGACCAGCCCAATAGTACCTGTTAAAACCCTTACGAGCGTAGTTTTCCCACTTCCTGATTCTCCAGCAATCACCAAAAGCTCTCCCGGGTAGAGCTCGAACTCTATGTTTCTAATAGTGAAGCCTCCCGGATATCCCGCCTCGCTTACTTCAACGTTAATAACCGGTTGCATAGCATGATACCGTTTAACCTTTAGCAATAGAATTGAATAGTTAATACAATGATTTTATTCTTTTTCAAAAAAACCAGCTTTCCTCAGCCAGGAAGCAACCGGTATTGAAACAGCAATCCCCACTAATGCTTGACCAACATTCACAGGGATCTCAAATACAGCGTTCACCGGGGGTCTACCGGTCAACGGGTTCGACACGAAGTACTCGTAAAGGAAGTAGCCTGTAACCATTAACACGCCTCCTATTAGCAGAGCTATTGTTTCAGAGAAGTTAACAATATTCCTAGATAAGCCGTAAGTGGCGAGCCCGCCGATCACGAATGCTATTAGTATCCACGCCCACACAGGTATGTTTAAAATCGGTGCTTCAAGAGTGATTCCAGCCCATTCCCCTGGACCCACGTAAACTTCTCCAGAGTAGAAGAATATTCCGAATAGGAGCAACCCAACTGTTAGAGAACCCCCCGCAAGCATAGAGTAGTAGGCTTTATAGACCTTCCCAAACCGCTTCACAAGATACCCTGCAACATAGCCTTCAATGAATTTTATCACTAATGTGCCGGGGGCGAACAATCCATACCCGGTGGAGATGTCTGCTAAAGCCGCGCCGACACCTCCAGCAAATGCGGCAACAATTGGTTCTGTTAAAAGAGCTGCGAGATATATCATTGATTCTCCAAGGTTGAAATACCCTCCCGTTACTGGTTGATATATTTGAAGCACTACTGTCGCGGAATAAACTAGAACAGTGAATACAACAATATTGATGATTCTCCTTGTTCCAAGTGCTTTAGCAGACATGCTATCACCATTTAATAGAAAAATAATATTTGAAATATTAAGTTTATCCTTTAAGTAAAACTTTCAATATGTCTTGCAAAGTACTTTTTCACGCCCGCGTCAAGCTTGGCTTCAACATACCCCATTTCCACAAGGTCTCGGAGATGCTGATAAACCGCTTGAGGCGTCACATCTATTCCAAGATGCTTCCATACCTCATACCCTGTGAGACCTGGCTTGTTAGATATTAGCTCAAGAATCATCTTCTTAGTGATGCCTGGAAATGGGGCTGAAAACCTTTTTCGATTAGGCCTTGTGTAAAGAAGTGGTGCTTTCAAGCCGTGGCCCGTTAGCAAAATAACAGAGTCCTCAACTTCTCCGTATTTAAAGAATCCTGCCAAGCTTACCGCTGACGAGGGCTCCACGAAAAGCCCTTCCCTTTTAGACAGCAACTTTGCCGCTTTAACCGCTCCGCTGGAGTCAATGACGACTATATCTCCATAATCCTCGAGAACCTTTAAAACAGTCTCCTTTATGTAAGGCTGACTGTATCCTAGCCCTGTTAAAACAGGTTCCCTGCATTTCTCAACTCTCTCCTTCAAAACCTGTGAGTACTTTGGGCTTCCACAATGTTCTATTCCGATGAGCTTAGGCATTCTATTAGCCACGCCCGCGTCGACCAATTCTTTAAAACCCTTGTATAGTGCCAGTAACGTAACCCCGCTACCAAGAGGTAGGAACACTTTTCCAGGAACAGCCTTGAGGTCGAGGAATATCTCATAAGCTATTGTTTTCAATCCCTCGATTGAGAGAGGGTTGTGCAAGGATGACGCATTATATGTCTTACCGCTAGCTGTCTTTCTGGAAATCGTCTCAAGCAAGGACTCAATGGATTGGTCGCTGAGAATCAGCTTTGCCCCGTATGCACGTATTAGAAGAGCTTTCGCATCCTCCATTGACGAAGGACCGTATACTGTTACTTTCAAACCCACCCTTGCAGCATAGGCGGCAATACTTGCCCCCATGTTTCCATCACTGGCTAGGATGAGCTTTTTCACACCGGTGTCTAAAGCGTCCGCGATTATTAACGGTGCTACCCTATCCCTGAAGCTTCCAGTAGGATTGCGCCCCTCGTCTTTAAAATAAACGTTCATATCCTTGAAAAGCCTGCTAGACTCCAGTAGAGGAGTGTTGGCCTCACCCATTGTTATAGTGTTTTCGAAGCGTGGAAGCATGTTGGTAAATCTCCATATTCCTTTTAAATCCTCCCTGATGGAGAAGCGCCACTCAAACACCGGGGTCAGCAAGCTGTTGCAGTATGGACATGTAATTCTTTTAATATCCCAGAAAACTTCACCACAGCATGAGCACTTAAACTGCAAGCACAAGCCCCTTTTAATCTATCATGTCGAAACTAATTATCTTGACCAGTTATTACTATTTTAAGTAGTCAAAACACTGTCCACTCATGCTCTAATATAGTTATATAAGTGAACATTAATTGTGAACCCTAGGCGTGTTCAAGAATGGATGATAAACATTGGGTTGTTAAACAACCGGTTTTGAAGACAATGCTGAAGCTTGGACTCCCCATAGGGGTTACGCAAGCCCTACAAGTCGTTTACAATTTAACAGACATGTACTGGCTTGGCAGGCTGGGAAGAGAAGCACTAGCAGCTGTGAACGCTACTTGGCCCGTGTTATTCTTAATCATAGCTGGCTTAGCCGGTCTCTTCCAGGCAGGGCTTGCACTGGTTTCACAATACTGGGGTGCTGGAGACTATAGGAGATCGTTGAATGCTGGAGGGCAACTATTATTTCTTGCGGTGGTTACAGGAGTACCGCTTGGAATCTTATCATATATGGCGGTCCCGGTGTTCCTCGAGCTCATCGGAGTTCCAGCAGAGGTTAGGGAGGGCGCTGTCATCTATGGAAGAATCTTTGCATTAGGCTTCTCCATATTCGGATTAATGGATTCTGTTCTCTCAATATATTCGGCTGCGGGCGATACTTTAACAATCATGAAAATCCGTTTGATAGGAGTGTCTATCAACATTATCCTAGACCCTATAATGATATTCGGCCTCTTTGGCTTCCCCGCTCTCGGCATAGCTGGTGCCGCCATAGCAACACTGCTGAGCGACCTGGTGTCAGGAATAATCTCCCTAGCCCTACTCTCAAGCCGCGGGGTTAAAGGTGAAAGACTAAGGAGGGGTGATCTAAGGCTTGACTTCTCCCTGATCAAAAAGTTCTTCAGGATAGGGTTGCCAATTTCAATCTCATCCCTAAGCGAAGCCGCAGGGTTCACCGTGCTAACGGGAATAATAAGCCTTTTGGGGTCCAGCGCGCTGGCCGCTTGGGGTGTTGGGGACAGGCCTTTCAGCTTACTCGAAATTCTAGTGGGAAGTATTCTAGCCGCCCTATCCACGATTATTGGACAAAACCTAGGGGCTGAGAATTTTGGGAAAGCTAAGGAAGCGGCTTATAAGGCGATCATGCTAGCTACAGGAATAACCTCTGTAGGGGTTTTCACGCTGATTGCTTTGAGATACGAGGTGGCACGCTTATTCATTCCTTCAGACCCCGAGGTTATACAGCACGCATCCGATTTCATCCTTTTCATGGGACCCTCAATAGTGTTCTTCACCATGCTCAGGGCAGCATACAGTGTGGCACAGGGATCCGGCCATACGAAGCCGGTCATGTACATAACTATTCTTCGACTCTGGTTTCTAAGGAATATTCTAGCCTACCTTTTCGGTCCGGGTCCTTTAAGCCTAGGGGTAAAGGGTTTGTGGGTTGGGATGGCGATCAGCAATGTCATAACGGGGTTAGTCGCTCTTGCATGGATTGTTCACGGTAAATGGTTAAAACCCGTTATCAAAGATTAATTTGAACAAGCAGTAAAGTCTAGCTGAAGGAGGATCCCTGTTGAAAACCATTATTATCGAGCATTTAAAGAAGAGCTACAGGGTTAGAGAGGGCTTTAGGGAGACTAGGTTTATCGAAGCGATCAAAGATGTGAGTTTCTACGTGAGTAAGGGTGAAATCCATGCTCTTCTAGGTCCTAATGGGGCTGGAAAAACTACCACCATTAAGATTCTGTCAACCCTTCTCCTACCGGATAGCGGGTTAGTGAGCATAAAAGGATTTGATGTTGTCAGGGAAGCTGAAAAAGTAAGAAGGATAATAGGTCTTGCAATAGATGTTTCAAAAGGATTCTACTCATCTCTCTCCGGGTTTGAAAACCTTGTTTTCTACGGCCTGTTGAAAGGGCTTTCGCTATCTGATTCTCGTAGAAGAGCCCGAGAGGTTTTGGAGCTAGTAGGACTGGAAGAGTTAAAGGCTTCTGACTCGCCCTACTTCACATACAGCCTTGGTATGCGGGCTAGGCTTGCCATCGCCAAGGCTCTTTTAAACGATCCCGAAGTGCTTCTACTAGACGAGCCCACGCTAGGCTTGGATGTTGAGAGTAGCAGGCATGTTAGGGAGATGCTTGTTAAACTAGCTAGGGATGGGAGGACGATACTTGTAACCGGGCACAACATGCATGAAATAGAGATAGTATCGGACACTGTAACAATCATTAATAAGGGAGAAGTGGTAGCATCGGGAACCCCTAATGAGTTGAAAAGCAGGGTTGGCTTAGTCCTTAGGCTCAAAGTTCAGACAACGTTGGATTCAGAGCCGTTATTGAAGAAGATTATAGCAGATAGCCTGTATGTCAAACGAGTTGCTTCAAGAGTGAACAGCAATGGAAGGGTTGAAGTCAGCGCAATAATATCTTCGAATAGAGAAGACGTTGTGGAGGTTTTATTTAAGGCTTCGAAAGAACATGGTGTTAAAATACTGGATCTCCAGCTCATAGAGCCCTCGCTTGAGGATGCCTACTTAGCTATTCTCGGTGTTCTAGATGAGTATTAAAGGTGTTTTAACAGCCCTGGTGTACAGGGAGGTTGCTTGGCTGAAAAGATTCATAGGAGATTATGTTACGATCTGGCTACTTCCTTCCATATACGGGGTTGGCATAGTTTTCCTACCAACCCTCATGGGCGATGTAGACTTCGTGTTGCAAAGATTCAGCAGTCTCTTCAACCATGTGATGACGCTTACAGACGCGCTCGTGTTTAGTTTAAGCCTTTCAGCAATACTAACAGTTGTGGCTGTTACCGTGGGCGATGTCGTGCAAACCTTGTACGCAGAGTTCAAGGTTTATGGCTCGTTCACTATTATTCTGGAATCAACCAGTATTCCAGTATACGTGTTGGCTACCTCAGTTATTAGACCGTTAATCATGACGTTCCTTTCAACACTCTATCTAGTTCCGGCTCTTTCAATGCTTTTAGGCTCAACAGGTTTAAGCCTGTATTTACAACTTCTCGCAGCGTTAACGCTTTCTTCTCTCGTCCTGGGAGTCTTATCGGGTATTATAGGAGTTTTAATCGTGTTCTACACAAACGTGAAGCGACCCTGGAGTGTTTCCAATACTATTGTTCCCATATTGTTATCAGGCTCCGGGGTTTACATCCCGTTGCAACTAGTCCCGCTTGTCCTGAGAGCCATTGCATCAGCAACACCTATAC
>NZ_DBOUKL010000045.1:0-59084 GCF_059755995.1 Thermosphaera sp.
CCCTTACATACCGGTGATTCTGGAAGGTCCTCGTCGAGGGTTACGGGTTGCCTGGTATGGCTAATCCTTGTAGTCGTCCTCAAGATGACGGGGTGTCCATACTTTTCACTCAGTTTAAACGCTTCTTTAGTGTAATGATATGCTTCCCTAGGGCTACTCGGCTCCACAACCGGGATGTGAGATATGAACCCATACCACCTATTGTCCTGCTCGTTCTGACTGCTGTAATGACCTGGGTCATCAGCTGAAACCACTACGAATCCTGCCTTAACGCCCGCGTAGGCGCTGCTCATTAAAATATCTGCTGCCACATTCAATCCCACATGCTTCATCGCTGTTAGACTCTTAACCCCTGAAATCGCTGCAGCATAGGCTGTTTCAAACGCGACTTTCTCGTTAACGCTCCATTCAACCCAGATCTTCAAATCCTTAGCAACTTCCGAGAGTGTCTCAACTATTTCAGTTGAAGGTGTTCCCGGATAGGCAGCGGCCATGCATATTCCAGACTCCAGTGCTCCTCTAGCAATAGCTTCGTTCCCCATTAACAGAACCGTTTCGCCTTTCCTCGCTAGAATGGGGTTCATCAATAATCACGCAATAATCTTAATAAAGAGTTGGGTTAATGAATATTTCTTTTATATAGTGGGATTAATTAGTGATAAAGTTTAAATATTTAGATTCCCACTAATTAATATATGGTGATAATATGGTTAAAGGGAAAATAGTGTATGAGGATTTCGACCTGGTTGTTGAGATCGCTCCTAGAGATAGCGAGCTCCCAGAAATGGTATTAAACGCTATTAGGAACAAGGGGAGACCGTTGTTCTTCGACGAATTGGTGAAAGAGTTCAGCGGTATTGCAGGAGAGGACAGGGTTAGAAGAGCTGTCAACCACCTCTTAGCTTTGAAAATGATTGTTGAATACCCGGATGGAAGCTTAGGAACTCCAGGCATGAAATGGGAGCCTAGAGCTGGTAAGAAGAGAAGGAGGAAGAGAACTCCACGTTTAATGACGGATATTGAAGAAGGCAAAACTTACTACAAAACTCCTATTCATTAAATCTTTTTTACCTCACCCTTCTCTTCCCATGGGTATCAAATACCGTAACTCCTTTCCCCTGAGCACATTTTTCAAATCCTTCCAAGACTACGCCGTAACGCTCCTGTAGTTCACATATAAAATCCTCTGGAACTATTGCGAGAGCGTTCCTACTGGTTTGGATAGAGTACGCTTTTGATAGAAGCGGGGAAACCTTTGCCTCCTCCACCACAACATCTAAGTATACTGGGAGCCTTGTGGTATTTACGAAGCCTCTCTGTCTTTTAACACCATACTTATCTATGAAAAATTCTCCCACTTTTATCCCATCAGTGCAGATACCCTTATTATCGCATTCAATAGGCTTTATTTCTTCCGCGAGAATCTGCTCCAGCAATTCATCTGCAAGCGGTTTAGAGGTTTTTAGCGATGACGCCTCTTTGCTAGATTCCTCCTCGACTAGGCTTCTCGTTTTTGATTGACTTGTTCTGGATTCAACCAATTCTAGAATGTGCTTTGCCACGTCTTCCTCATCACTAGAATCCGATGGTTTCAACTGCTCACTAACATTCCCGACAGGTTTTTTCTCGAAATCCTCCTGCGTGTTTTTCTTGAAAAACTCGGTAAGCTTCCTACTCCGCGGTTTCTCTCGCTGCGACAATTTCTCACACTCTTAAATAATGTCTACAGGGTAATTTAAAAATGGTGAGAAAATGCTGATGACTCCACGGATTTTGCTAATGCTCGCGCTGGGCTTGCTCCTATTATCCATAATCCTGTCATTTCTAGGAAGCTATGAAAGCATAAACGTTGTTGAAGGCGATAAAGATTTTGAAGTAAGTGGAAAGTCATTCTACACTCTCAGCATGCTCATACAGGATCCTAGAGTGTTTAATGCTAGAAGAATCGACTTTGAATTCCTTAATAAAGGGGCAAACCCGGTCAACATAACTTTTAAAACCAATGAAACCATCGTACATTCCACAGTCTTACCAGCTGGGGGATCTGGTTCTTTCCAGTTAACAAACTTTAGTGTCTTCGAGAACGTAGTCGTATTTGACTCGATGGGAACGCAGGTAGGAGTTGCTTACAGGCTTGAGACTACGTCTCTCCCGTATGCAGGCTTATCCATTATCGCATTGATATCGTTGGTTATAGGCACGATCCTCCTCATCCAATACGTTGCAGTGAAAGTTTCGTTGAAAACAGAAAAATAAATATAAAAGCTCTTGGATTATTAAAGAAGCTTGGGGCCCGTAGCTCAGCCTGGTAGAGCGGCGGGCTCTTAACCCGTAGGTCCCGGGTTCAAATCCCGGCGGGCCCGCTACCTCTTTTCTTAACGGTGAAGGATGCTTGCTACGGAAACTATTCCCAGAGATGGAAAGTCTCGAAATATACGTTATACCTGGCACGCCATTCCTCTACTTTTCAAGGAGAAAGACCTTAGTAATGGCTGATTTACACTTAGGCTTCGAGGAGGCAGCTGCGAGAGGTTTGGAGTATTCTTTGCGTGGAAAAAGCGGTTACTCAGGCATTTTCCTACCGAGAATCCAGTTCAGGAAGATTGTTGAGATGTTGAACTATGTTCTAGAGCACGTCAGCGTGGAAAGAGTAATCGTTAACGGGGATTTGAAACACGCTTTTGACAGGTTGCTTAGACAGGAGAAAATAGAGGTTAGGAGTCTACTCAAGCATTTTAAGGAGCGAGGTATAAGTGAGTTCCTGCTAGTAAGAGGGAATCACGACAATTTTGTGAGAAACATAGTTAAAGGTGAAGGCGGAAACATAGCCAATGCCCTTAGCGTTCCTGATAACAATGCTCAAGTCTTCATTACCCACGGACATGAGTATTTTCCCTCGGAAGAATACAACATAGTGGTAATTGGTCACGAACATCCTAGCTTGAAGTGTTTCGGAGGAAGAAGGTTTCCTGTCTTCCAGAAAATACCTCTAGACAAAGATAAGTGGTTGGTGATAATGCCTGCTACAGGACCATATCATCCAGGAACACAGGTTTCACCCAATCCTGAGAACTACTTATCACCCTATGTTAAAAAAGCAGGGCTCCTTTACAAGTCAAAAATCCTTCTGTGGATTGAAATAGAAAAGGGTGAGGAAATCGTTGAGCAAGTGTCTACAGTGCTTGAATCCCCTCTCCTCAGAATTGACCGCCTGGTATTCGGGGGTAAGGAATACGCATTAATAGAGTTTGCGGATTTAGAAACAGCCTCTATACTGTGCTCTTACGAGTAAGGATCCCTTGTTAAACTCAGTTAATCGACCCATCATCACTGTTCAGATTATGTCGGCTTCAGCATTCACGTAAAATATTGTGTTTATCACTTAAAATGATTAACCATGATGCGGAAAGTTTTATAATGTTAGAAGAAGAGGATTGGATGAAACAGCGCATTAGCTGGATCATTATCAAACATCTACAATAGGTTTCGCTGAACCCTCTATGCTTCGAGGATTCGCCGCTCCTGGAGTTTCCTGTAAAGCTGGTTAACCATCCTACCATTCACGTATTTACCGTGAGGTCTAAGACCCCCTTCGAAATTTCTGGGAATATGGAGGAGCTCGTGTATCAATACTTTATCCTTCTCCTCCTCTGTAAGCTTGTCATATCTCTCCGAAATCAACTCTATAATGTAGAAGGGTTTAATCCCCGTCGCGAACGCGTAAATGCGTGGGAAACCGTGGATTCGGGCAAGGGCTCTGGACTTGCTTCCTACCGATCGGACGACAACTATTCTTTTCAAATCTATATGATTAAACTCGGGCTGTAAATTTCTCACAATCTTTCTTATTCTTTCAAGAACATCCTCAGCACGAAAGTATTTAATCAACGCCTGCACCAGGACTCCTTGTATGTTAATCAAAGTATTAAAGAATCCTCCCTAGAGTCAGCCCCCGTGTTCGTTAACACGTACTGTATTTTAAACAGTGTCTCTAGGATGTGAGGCTGGCTAAAAGGTTACTTTGTAAACCATGTTTTAACATTTATTAAGAGTTAGAAGAGTTATCCAAAAAAGGTGACAGTAATGTGGTTGTTGTTTTACGATATAGGCTGGTTTATGGCTACGATCATCGCTTACGCTATTGGCTTCATTGCCCTTATGCTTCTGGCAGGGCTCGTAGCGCCAAAAGTTGCTAGGAAGCTGACAAACAGGTTTTCACTCTATACGTCAATGTACCTTGCAGGAGCACTAGCAGTTCTCTCAGGAATTGCCGGTCTCGTGCTTATATTTACAGCCCTAGCTGAGGTCGCCGGGTTCGCTGTTTCAGCACTGTTTATTGCCGGGTTCGCAGTATTCATTTTAATAATCAATCTACTATCATACCTGTTCTCACCGCTAATGATTAATCTAGCATACGGAGCCAAGCCTGACGCGGAGTTGCAGGGAATTGTTAACCGCGTAGCTGAAAAAGCAGGCTTCAAGAAGGCTCCCAAGGCAGTCGTGGTTAGAGGACCTCCTAACGCGTTCGCATACGGTAATCTATTACTAGGCAAGTACGTAGCGGTTTCAACAGAGATGTTGAGAATAACTAATAGAGAGGAGTTGGAAGCGGTCATAGGGCACGAACTAGGGCATCACAAGCACAGGGATAATGCTTTAATGCTGTTCATGGGGATATTCCCCAGCCTCATATACTATCTCGGTGTTATGCTGATACGGGCTGGCATACTCACCGGTGTTTCAAGACTATCATCCAGGGATCGCAGGGGAGGCGGGGGAGTGTTCTTAATGCTGGTGGGCGTTGCCGCGGTCGTTTTAAGCTTTATTGTTCAAATCCTAGTTCTCGCTTTCAGCCGGTTAAGAGAGTACTATGCAGACGCTCATGGAGCAAAAGTATCATCTCCGAGAAGCATGCAACGGGCTCTTGCGAAACTGCACCTGTATTACAACTACTATGAGAGAGGGTATGAGCAGTTATCGAATAGTAAGTTGAAGACGCTTTTCATATATGCTTTAACAGAGACCCTGGCCAACCCGTTCTACCACTACACGCCGCCGCCTCCGAGAGACTTCAACACGGATGTTGACCAGGTTATAGAGGAGTTGAAGAGAAAGGAGGAGGGAGGCTTCAAGGAGATAATGAGCACCCACCCGCCAATACCGAAGAGGCTCAGATTCCTTGATTATGTTGGATTCCGCCCGGTTAGGATAGAAGAATACGTTTAGCCTCAGCATTCGACGCGGAGAATGTTACCTCCTTTTTTCTTCAAATCTTTCAGGATTTTCACCGCTCTCCTTCTTCCTGGAGTGGCGTGATATGCCTCCCTCCTGTTTGAGGCCGGCTTGCCTGAAACATAGTCGTAAACAACTACTATTGTGACCCCAACTCCGTAACTGTTAACCCGGTTTTTCAGGTTTTCCAAGTCCTTGACTACCGAGCCCACCTCCTCGCATCCGAAAGGTATCTCTATCAATGCTTCCTCGGTTCCTCTCCCATAGTCAAGCCCGTAAACTACTACCCCCCTGTATTTAATGGCGAAGTCTTCTACAAGTCTCGTAAGCTCACCTGTCACGCTGTTAGGGACATACGGGTTTAACCCTTTCTCCATAGTGTATTCTTCGAAGCGATCTAGATCGATTAGGACTATTAATCCGGGCGTCATCTTGGAAAAGTGTTCAGAGTGAGCTGTAAGGTCATCATCCCTAGTAGGGTCCATGTGGCTGCCCACTTCATCACTAAAAAATAGTATCGTATAATACTCTTATAATTCCTCCCTAATCCCTGCGATACATCCTAGCTCGAGAAGCTGGTTTCCGATATTCACAACAGCCCTTTCTACTTCAACCTCTTCTTTCGCGCCTGTTATTACCATTTTCCCGCTACTAAATATCAAGAGGACAACTCTGGGATTCCTCATCCTATGAATAAGCCCGGGAAACTGCTCTGGCTCATACATGCTGTCTTCGAGAAGGTACGCAGCCTTCTCTAAGTGGACGTAAGCTCCAATATCTCCACTCGCAACTATATTTTGAATTTGTATCCTAGGCTTACCGGTAACCTTGATATCATATCTCAGTAACACCTTAATCATTCTCTTAACTGCTTCGATTAACTGTTGAGTGCTTTTAGCACCTGTTACAACCATTTTACCGGATTTAAAAATAAGGGCTGTTGTCTTAGGCTTGTCAAGCCTGAAGATTAAGCCGGGAAACTGATCCGGCTTATACGTGATAGCTGGGATACGTGTTTCAATAAGTTCAAGGTCAAGCTCATGCTCCAATATTACGGTAGCGACAATGTTCTCTATTTTATAGCTTGGTTTTAAAACAGCTCCACTACTCATGAAAACCCCCTGATGAATTTATTTATAAACCCCCGGGTTTAAAAAGGTCTAAAACCCTGTGAAGACCCAAATAAGCTTAAGCAGCACGGGTGTGAGGAAAGCGTAAGCTATTAGAAGCAGTGCCGACTCTACATAGGACTTCCTTACAAGTTGCTCGAGTTGAAAAGCCGAATCGCCGAGTAGCTTCACGTTCAGGTTTTCCTTAATCACACATAGTTTTCCACCGGGTTCAATATTTTTAAAACGCTCCAGCTGAGCCTCCAAGTCTCTTCTCAAGCTATCACTATAGTGGACGGGGATATATGTTATATTGGCTCTAATCCCTGTCTCCGTGTGCTCATCGTTTGTTAAAACTTCAGCAATCACTTCTCCACCCAGGCTATTCCTTATCAATTCAACTAAGGTGTCACGTAGTCCTGGCTCCATGTTATTACCGCGCAGTAGAAGCAGTACTAGCCTCTCGTAGTTTAAACTCCATATTTGAAGGAGACATGCTTCACCGTCAATGAGTCCAGGTGCATCAGTTTTAAAGCAGAGATGCTTAATCAATGGTTTCTCCGGCCTCCTGCTCCTCATTTTTTCAACCAAGCCGAGAGATTCCTCAAGAGCTTCCCCTAGTTCTTCGAAATCCATCTCCTCCTGTCTCTCCCAATTATGCGCGTCAACTAGTATTACGTCCCCGAGCCCAAGGTTTTTAGCTTTTAACGCATACTCGACCTGTAGCTCGTAAGGTAGGTCATCTATTCCTTTAACGGGACGTGAAACTATTAGGAAAGCAACCTTGTCGAATACTATTCCAGTTATCTCCCAGTAATCCCTGCTTCTCGCTTTGAAAGAGCCATGGTATTTTAATTCTTCTTCACAATCCTCAAGGATGACCGTCTCTAAACGAGAAAGATAGTCTTTAACGTATTTTGAGCTGGCAATATTTCTATCGTGTGAACCAAACCCGTGGAGAAGGTAAACATCTAATCCCAGCTTACTGTAAGCATCCCTGATCAGCAGAGGTAGTTGACTACTTCCCGTGTTGGAGAACGGGCCGTAGTGAAGATCAGTATATAATAGTGCAAAGCTGTTCGTTCTCAAAATGTAGGAAGTCACATTATGGTAGACCCCTAGGCTATCGAAGACTTTTTCTATTTCCCTGTCACCGTTTAGCCAGTTTCGTAGGAATAGGGATCCAAGGTCAGGGGCTTTAAAACCGTTAATCCTGTGTCTCCCCATGACAGCGTAAACTGTTAGATCCAGGAGCACGATCAGTAGAAGGGAAAACGAGAGGGAAGAAATGTAAATACTGGGGAACTCGAGAATTGCCTGGTCTATGAGGAGAAGAGTAACTAGTGGTGGAAGTACAGCGACTATGTAACGCCACCACCTGGTTCCATCAAGACCTTGGATAACAATGGTTAACAGTATTGCTGACGAAATAGTTGAAACCCTCCAGTCCCTGAGCAACACATAGTTTATGAGAGAGTATATCAGCACCGTGAGAGACAACCCCACTCTTCTCTTCAGCTTGTGGAAAACGGTGTTTTTAGTAATTCTCCTATAAACCTCCAAAACAACTAGTGTTATGATTGTATTAGTGATGAATGGGATTGACTCGTCCCGGAGGAGTGCAACAGTTAAAAGTAAAACTCCTATTATACTCGCGGCTAAGATTTTCCAGTGGGGTAGCGAGAAGAGTATTGAATAGTACTTACCCACAGCCGTCTTCGGGCGGTACAATCCCATTACAGCACACCCTTCGAGTCAAGAATCCACGCGATTCTAAACATAACTAAGAATGCTACTATTATGAGGGATAGAACACTGCCAGCCCAGGTAGTGAGAGCTAAATACATTAAAAGTGCTCCTACAAGGATGGCAACCCCGGTTATAGCCGACTCTACAAGAACGTAGAAGATTACTATCAAAATTATCATAACCAGTAGTGAAGTGGAGGAAATCCGCGGGATGTTCAGGAGCCCTGTTAAAAAATACCATGCAGCCAAACCTGATAGAAGGCTCAACGATGCCTTGAAAATCCACCAACCAATCAAAACTCCTATTATAAACATGAGAAGAAAAACTACGAGTCCGCCGCCCACGCCTGAAACCATGGTTGCGAGAACGAACCCCGCCGCCCCGAGGAAGCCTCCGAAGCCTATGCCCACTATTAGCTTAACAATACTCTTACCTCCGAACAAAAGTACAAAACCATACACGAATAGGAAAAACGCTGCAACCGGGTCAATCACAAAATCTGTCATTCCACCCGCCTTGACACCTTACCTGAATGTTAATTGATAATAAGAAGATTTTAACATTTAACAGGATTTGGTTCATCAAGTTAAATCGCCGCAGGCGCAGAAAGCCTCCTGGAGGATGTTGTGAAGACTCCTCAAGCTCTCCACGTCATGAATCGACACCATGACGGCCCTTAAAGCCCCCTTTGTTTTCATAGCTATCTGGATCAGCTCTGGGATAATCTCGCTTTGCAATCCTTCTATGAGGTTTTCTTTCGAAGCCAAAACGCCAGGATCCTCGATCAACTCTTTCAGCAATGATAGGTTGCGTGCCATGTCGGCCTTGCTTATGATTGGAACGGTTAACAAGCCCGTCTTCACCTGGATTAACACGTACATAAACCACGAGGTTACAGCATCTGGGACATTACTAATTATGGAGGCGTCTATCATGTACCCTACTACTAGATTAGTCCTACGAGAAATCTTTGCCAGGAATTCTCTTGCCTCGGGCTGGAAGATGAAGGCTTCCAGCTGACCTGGAGTATCGATTAAGACGTAATCCCATTTATCGAGATTTGAGAACGGTTCTTCACGCATGATTTCATCGGTTAGATGAGATATCATTTCGGCGGATTTGAGGAAGGCTGCGTTCGGGCCTAGCCCGTATTTTTTCATCAAATCCGTTAACGTAAAGTACTTCCTTATATCAAATACTGGAATATATGGTAATGCCTCAACCCCTGGGTCTAGATTTACACAGGCCACTCTTGCAAGCAAACTAGTTCTAAGCCACTTAGAGTAATGGGACACTATACTGGTTTTCCCGCTACCAGCCATTCCAGCGAAAACAATAACTGATACCAATTACTCCCCCCATCCCTAGCGTGACAATTTGTTTTGAGTTATGAGGAAATGTTAATATAACACTTAATCAAAATATTATTTCGTGAATCCCCGCGACACTCCGCAGACATCCCCGTAGAGGGTTAGGGTGAAGCGGAGGCTCGTTTATGCTTTCGACTCAGGCTTCCTCTCCGGTTTGAACCGTTTTCTCACCAATCCTTCTAAGCTGGAGCCTGTACATTTCAACAAGCTCATCACTTGTGGTAGCATCCTCAGGTTTTTTATCATCCCTCCACCGAATGAATCTCGGAAACCTTATTGAGACGCCTGCCTCAGGCTTGATCTTACCGTAGGCACAAGTGTGTACTGGTGAGAGCGTTAGCTCTGCACCTATTATTTCAGCAACCAAAGCCGGCTCAACCCAAACATCCGGCTCCATCTCCGCTATAACTCTTAAGGGTTTCCTATCCCGGATGAAAGGCTTGAGCATCTCGGGAATCCTGTCCAAGTCCTCATCTGTGAAGCCGGAGCCAACCTTGCACACGGTTTCGAATGTATCGTTTTCAGGATTATATGAAGCCATGAGTAAAGTTCCGAACTTACCTCCTCTTCTCCCCCTCCCGTAAAAAGCGCCGACCACTACTAAATCCACTGTGTCCACCATTTCACTTCTGTAGTCTCGTTTAAACTTAATCCATAGCCACCCTCTCGTTCCTGCCTGGTAAATCGATCCTTCGTGCAAAGCCTTAACCATGACCCCTTCCGCACCCTCGCTGATTGCTTGGAGGAAGAATTTTTCAAGCTCGCCTGGATCGGAGGTTCTAATATACTCTGCAACCCTGAATTCCTCTGTCTGATTAACAATCTCCTCAAGCCTCTTCCTTCTTTCAATAAGCTTCTTCACAGTATAGTCTACGCCATTCTCGTAGAGAAGGTCGAACAAGAAGACTTTAACAGGGTTTTCCTTCACCGCAACATGTATGTCGTATTTCCTCTTCCTATGCATTAATTCCTGGAAAGGTTTCAGCTCGCCAGTGCTGGGATCGTAAGCGACTATCTCCCCCTCAACTATTGCCTTATCAGCCTTCATGTTTTTCAAAGCCATCTCGACAACATCAGGGTATTGGTGAGTTATGTTTTCGAGTCTTCTAGAATAAATGATGATTTTGTTTCCGTCCTTGTGGATTTGCGCCCTCTCCCCGTCGTACTTATACTCGACAAAGGCTTCACCCTCAACCTTTTCCAGTATCTCCTTAGCGTCGCTCAACCTTTCCGCGAGCATCGGCCTTATTGGAATCCCAACCATGGGAGTTATTTGTTTAATAGCCTCCACACCCTGGGAAGCAAGTATTTTCGCAACCTCCCCTAGGTCCGCTCTTAAATTATAGGCTCTCTCAATAACGGGTCGGAGGTGAGCGCCCCCGGCGAAAACAATGCTGAGAGCATCCATTATCGTAGCATCCCCTATGCCCAGCCTCAGCTTCCCTTCAACAAACCTTACAATATACTTAGCTTCCTCAGGGGTAGCATCGGATAGTAAGCCTGCTAGAAGCCTTATCTTCAAGTCCTTACTGCCCTCACCCTGCGCTAGCGCTATCCTGGTTAAAACCTCGTACACCTTGTTAACCGTGAGCTCCTGTTTTTTCTCAACAAAAGAGAACAGCGTCGCCCCCTTGCTCTTCTCTAATAAACGAGTCTTTAACGCTTCAACCGTTAAGCCCGCGTCACCCTTGGATTTTAAAATCTCCTCGACAACTTTATCCGAGGAATGAGTGGATAAGGAGATGGCTTTAATTAATAATTTTTCAGCTATTCCCAGCTCGGGGAGGCCTTTCCAGTCAGGCCATAATCTAGCCTGTATCAAGTAGACGACTTTATCTATAACATCCGGAGGAGTTTGCTTAAACAAGTTCACTAGTATTGCAGTCAGCTGGGTTCTTGCAGTCGTTGTCTCCAGCTTTTTGAAGAAATCAACTATAACACTAAAGGGCATGTCTCGTTGAACCTGGGACATAACAGCTACGCCATAAAATATTATTGATTAAAGGACTGTTTTATACTTGGTGATTAGTTGGCGTGTTAGCGAATGCTGACTCCGTCTTCATGATTTAAAGAACTCCTCACTAGGCGTAGACGGGCTCCGTGTAGTCAGGCTCTACCGTCATTCATGATTCTGAGTGATAGGCTGGGGGAAACTCCTGGGCAATCTTACTTTCCTGGCAAAATTAATAAACAGAAGAACAATGGTCGAGGGAATCAAGGCGGTAATCGGTTAATTATTAAACCCTGTTTCAACTTAATTGTATTACAGTGATGACAACCCGGCAATTATGAGCTGGTAAGCTGTGATTGATCAGTGTTACGCTGAAAGCATTAGAGGGCGAGGTTTTTGAAGTTCACTGCGATAATCGCATTGATCATGTGTTTAACAACAGCTTTAGCAGGCTTTGGGGAATACAATACAAAAGAGTCTTCCACGTATAAGCTGAGCTTGCTAGCCATCGATAATGAGGGAAGAGGCAGGATAGTTGACGTCTACATTACTGTTTCAACACCTGGAAGAGGAGTTGTCACAGTAATCCCTTCGAACGCGTTCTCACAGGACACCCTTCTATCCTTCAAACTAGCCCTACTATATTCGTCGCTCCTAACCGGAGAAGACTATAAGCGGTTAGACTACACTATTTCGGTGCAGGGGATTGCCCAGGTTGAAGGCACTAGTGCAACACTTCTCTTCATGGTTTTCGCCATATCATTGCTGAGGAATGAGTCGTTCGATTCGTTGAAATCGGCTACAGGTGTAATCGGCCCCGGCGGGATCGTAGGTAGGGTGGGAGGTATCGCCCAGAAAGTGGATGCGGCTAAACATTCCGGGCTGAAGCTGGTTACTGGCCCGTTTACAGCAAACGTAACAGACGAGATTTATCAACCAGTACTGACAGTGTTCCAAGCTTATGAAAAATTCTCTGAAACCGGGTTATTCCCCGAGTTGAATTACGAGAACATGTATAGTCCCTCCCTAACCTCATATTTTGAAAAGGTTTGGATGGATTTCTATAATAAAACGAATCATATTGTTATGTTATTGAATGAGTCTATGTGGATGGATTCCTTCCTCGAGAACTCGTTGAACCTGTTAAGCCTTTCCACAAAATATGCTGAAGTGGAACATTTCTATACAGCTTCATCAATAGCTTTCCAAGCCTATTATTACGGGTATTCCAGCCTTCTAAACTACTCCTACCATACATCTCTAACCGATTTTGAGAATAATGTTTTGAATATTAAGAAAAAGATTAAAGAAGCACGACAATTTGTTGAGGAACAGGTCCAGCTTGAAACATGCTATAATCCCTTACTTATCGACTTGTACATGAACGCCTTGAAGAGAATAGAGGAGTCTGAGGAAGCTCTCAGAGCGGCTGATGAAAGCGTCGAGCTGATCCATAGGATAGGAAACTATTCATACTCACTAGCTCGGGCCGAAACCAGTCTGGCATGGGTTAATGCAAGTAATATCTATGGAAGACGTAATTGCATGGCTAGCCCATTACTCGACACCTACCTGGCCAGGATGCATGAGCTTCTATCAACAAGTAAATCATATTATGAAGCAATGTCTTATTTGATCGGTTTTGAACCCGCACCTCTAACTGGAAACAGTTTTCTAGACCTTGTTTACACTTTTAAAGCTTTTGAAGAAATGGCTGAACAGCTATATTACAATCCAGCCTTGATCAGAAATGAAATATTCCCAGCCCTGAATAACTCGAGCATAAAGGAAATTCTTTTCAACTCATTAAAAACTCTGAGCGTCTACGTGATGAGCAAGCTTGGCCTCGTCATACCTTCGATAATAACAATGATCGAATTCTTAACCGATGCTTCAACCATGGATTATAGAATAGACTATCTCATAGTCCAGATAATGATCCTCCACGCCTATGCGTACAGTTTTCTAACATTTACATTGCATAACACTGTTGAATATAGCCCCTCCTACCTCTTCGATCCCACTGTGATCCCAATCTCCCTGATACCCTTCCTTGTAATCTTATGCATGACTGGGTTTTCCCTCATAATTCTAAGTTTGAGGAAAACTGATTAAGGCTGGGAAGAACCCTTCTCCAGCCCGGCGATAATAGGTTTCACAACCTTGGTGAAGTCTTCTAGGATAATGTTTTTAAGTCTAGGATTATAGAGAGCGGCCGCAGGGTGAAACGTTGGAATAGACAAGGCTTCAACCCCGAAAACCTTGATTTCGAAAACCTTACCGTGATCCTTCATCACCCCGTGCCACTCAACCCCTGCTAAACCATAGATGGTCTCCGCGGCAGTGTTTCCCAGAAGTATTAAGACTCTGGGTTTCAACAATCTCAACTGACGGCTCAAGTATCCCAGACACTGAGAGATCTCATCTCTCCTAGGCTTCCTGTTACCAGGGGGCCTACATTTCACAATATTTGTAATGAAAACCTCCTCCCTTTTCAGCCCAGCGCTTTCCAGTAAAGTGTTCAAAAACTTTCCCGCAGACCCTCCAAAGGGAGTGCCTGACTCGTCTTCTTTTCTACCAGGAGCTTCCCCGATCACCACGACTCTCGCAGTTAAAGGCCCCTCGCCAGGGACGGGGTTAGTCCTGCTTTCATGCAGCCTGCATTTTCTACAACTCCTTATCTCGTTGAAAATCCCCGACCACTCCTCGTACAATGACACGATATCTGCACCATTTATGAATTTAACCCTATACTAGTATATGATAGTTATCGGTCTAGCCAACGACGCGAGCGGTTGAGCGTAATGAATTATGTGAAATGTGCTGAAAGAAACGGCTGGAAAATATTTGTTCGCAGAGGGTTTGAAACATTATGCGCAAAACTAACGGATATTAGTTACCCACCCGCGATAGATTGTGTAGAAGTAAGAACTCGTCTACCTCTCAGGGTTAAGCTTGCAATACTTATGAACTCTCTCAAGAGGCTTGAAAAACCCGGGTTTGAAAAGCCCATTGGTATCATGGTTAATAATAAAGAGGAAGTCATCCTGGAAAAACATAGTTGTGAAGCCTTAGAGATTTCGCTCAACCTGGAAGATGCTAATAGGGTTGTGAGAAGCATTCTCCCAGTATTCATCGCTCTACCGCTCATTGAACCCTTAAGAGTCATGAAGTTCGTAGTTGTCGGGGTTGCAGGAAGCGTTGTGAACTTGGCTGTTGCCCAATTCGTTTTCAACCTGTTCACAAGTATTGGGGTTTTTGAGTTGATTAAAAACCCTGTTTCATCATTAGCGGGTTTCGAATCAAGCGTATTGTTCAATTTCATCCTGCATGAGAAATGGACTTTCGCCGATACAGACATAGACCGGGGGTTCAGAAACGTTTTTGCTCGATTAGTGAAGTATCATGGAGCAAGCATTGCCAGCTTTTCATCCCAAATACTTCTAGCAACCTTCCTCCCAATACTCCTGGGTGTGGTCTTTTGGCTTGCACAGCTTACAGGAATCATCGTGGGGTTCGCCTTAAACTTTATATTAGGCTACGTGTATACGTGGAGTAGAAGTAGGGTATGAGGGGTTTGACATGGGGTTGAAACACGGGAAGTATGTCTACGTCGACAGGCTGGACGGGACTTATGTTAAGGTGAGAGTGTTAAACATAAGGTTTCATAAGAAGTCCGAGGAGAAAATAGATGTTACAAACCCGACTAGATATATAGTAACGGGAACCGTGACGACGAAGCCTCCTAGGAAAGCTGTTGTAATAAGCATTGAAGCTTTACCGGAAGAAGTGAGAAACCTGGTTAGAACCGTTTCTCCAACACCTCGGTAACGGCACAGACTCGCTGAAGTGCTTCCTTAAAACATTAACCCAGCCTTCTCACTTCCGCTACAACCTCGTTTTCACCAAGTTCCATTATCCCGTAGTATCCTCGCATTAAGGGACCAGGATGTACTATGGTTGTTCTCCCATTTTTCACCACGCCGCTGTGTTCGTGAACATGTCCTGTAACCCATGCAGTAGGGTTGCACTGGTGTAGGAACTCGCGGAATGAGATCGAACCAATGTTATACCCGTTGACCTCATCGAAGAATTGATTGATAGGCGTGTGAGTAACCATTAATAGTTTCCCGCAAACCCTGCTGTTTTCGGTTGGAAGCATTGATTTGAACTCGTCCTCGCTCCATTCGATCATGGTGTGGAAAGGAGAAATGTTGCCTCCACCTATTCCATAAATGTAGTGGCTTCCTAAACTTACGAGTTTACGATGCAAGTTAATGATATCATTTTCCCCCTCCCAAGTGAGAAGCCTGGGGCTGTCGCAGTTCCCGGCGACAAAGAACACCGGCCTGCCTGAGAAATCCCTCATTGATTTTAAAATCTTAACCCCGTGTTCGAAAGGCTTGAAATAAGTTAAGTCTCCAGCCACTATTGTCGCATCGAACTCGCTTCTCAAAGAAGCTACAATCTTCTGATATATTGAAACTTTATCATGAACATCGCTTACAACCAGTAATCGCAGGGCGCCCCACCATTATTATTCATATAATCCCTACAACATATCAAGTTTTCGTGTAGAGTGATAACATGGTAGTTAAGTACAGCGTTAACTCGGGAGTTATCGAGGTAGATGGAAGAGTTTTCATGACCCCTCAGGCCTCAGTTAAGTCTACCGGGCCGGTTACAGGGCTTGTTTCGCCGCAAAAACTCTTTATCGAGGGGGTTTTACCTGAAAACTTCAAAGTCATAGAGGAAGCGGATGCTTTAACCATTGAAGGAGCTAGCGTGGATTTTGAAGGTAAAACGATTGTGGAAAAATTCAACGTTGAAGTGGAGAAGTTAGACGGGTATTCCAAACCCTTAATCCTCTACATTGCGGGTGAGAAAAAGCTGGAGGTGAAAGTGAATAACAAATACGTCTTCCACACTCTCGAGGCATCCTTCAGTATTGAAAAAGGCTACTATGTTTTAAACTTTCTAGCCGCACCTGTCAAGATGGTTTGGATATACCTCGCGGAGGGAAGAATTGATTTGACAAGTAACATGCTGAAGACCATGATTAATGTTAGGTGAGCCGGCGGAAACTACAAATAGTCGAGTTCTCTGATCGGATTATTATTCCATGGAAGACTGGGCACTGGCGGAAACCGTCTCTTATGTCTTGATGAATAATGCATTTTCAAAACCTTTTCAACAGCTTTTCTTGGGACACCTGTAGCTTCCGCAACCTTGTCTGGCGGTAGTTTCTTGTCAAACAACCCATACAATATGAGATCTACTTCTTCATACTTCAAACCTATCTCCTCCTCGGCCAAGTGATCCCTCCACAACCTTGGTGAGCTAGGTTTCTCAGTTATTCTTCTCGGCAAACCCAAGCGCCTACCAAGCATTCTTACCTGGGTCTTAAACAAGCATCCCAGTGGGAGGATGTCCGCTCCTCCATCACCATATTTCGTGAAGTATCCGATTAAGAGCTCTGACCTATCACTAGAGCCTGCGACAATCCCGTTATAACGGTTAGCGTAGTAGTACATTATAGCCATCCTTACCCTTGCACGCAGGTTGCCCGTGTCAAGCCTCCCATCAATGTTGAACCCCGGTATGACCGAGAAAGAATCAACTATCCTATCTATCTCAATCACGTGATACCTTACACCATACTTTTCAGCCAGCGAAACAGCATCATCCACGTCTTCTTTCGGGGTAACCCTTGTATCTGGAAGTATTAAAGCGGTAATTTTCTCTCTATCAACCGACTCGGCTAACACAGCTAAAAGCGTTGATGAGTCAATGCCTCCACTCAAACCAATAACGAAGATGTCAGCCCGTGTTGCTTCGAAATAATTTATCACGAAATCCTTAATTACCGCTAAAGCTTTCTCATAATCTATTTCAAGCACATCCTTCACGGCTATTTTAATAATCCCACCCCCACCATTTGCTGGTTTAGTCACGAGTCATTCTCAGAGTTTAAAAGAGCCGTCTCATCTCTTAAAACACTCGTTCACGTACTCTTGAGACAGGTCTCTTTCGTAAATATCTCCTTTAGGTGTCTTCTCCTTGAAAACCCTGCCCTCATAATAGTATATCCTTGTAGACGGGTCAAGCCAGCAGTCAGGTCTTAGACCAGCTTTGAGACATGTTTCTGAGAGGAATTCCTCACGCTCCCAGCAGTACTCAACTGGAACAACAGGGAGTAGTGTTCCTTTATAAAACCCTTTTTCAACAACAAGCCCATGCTTCCCTATAGTTATCAGCCTGGGCAGTAATTTTCTATCAGAAACTATGATGGGCGTAGGGGTGGAGAGAACTGTTACCTCGACTAAAATCTTATCTAACTCCCAGGCAGAGACCGGGGGAAACCTGGGGTCTCCGGTGGCAGCCTCGATAGCGGAATATATTGTCGACTCCAACAAGCTGTATACAGGGGATAGGAACCCTATGCAACCCCTTAAACTAGTGGCCTTCTCCCCCAGGTATGTTTCAATAGTTGTGAAAGTCATCCCTGGTCTTTTAAACTTCTCTGGTACATCTTCAGGAGGCTTCAACGTCTCTCCTTCAATAACTATTTTTTCAATCGCCTTCCTAGCTAGCCTTACAAGGAACACTCCTTCATCAAGAGATATTTCGCTAGGATGAACCGGAAACATCTATGATCCCCTTTTTAACATCCATCCGATTCTCCTCTAATTTCTTTCTCGCTGTTTCAAGAACTTTCTCAATCATTCTCCAGTGACGCCCAATCCAGTAGACTTTTCCACACCGCGGACACTCCCAGAAATCCTCATGCAGTTTGTAAACTTTCTCGGGTACCCTGTCCTTAACCGCTTGCCTGCTAACTCTCCTCAACGGCGTATTGTCCTCTGGGCATCTGGTATTGTTGAAATCAACGCTGAGCTTAATGCCCGTGGTGAGCGCAATGAACGATAAACGATCCTCGAGATCATCCATCCAGAGATAAATGCTTTTCAATCCCTTGTTTAACGCGCGTCGGTGAAGCCCTCTATCCCTCGTAACGATATATCTTTTCTCCTCCTCCGCTATTTGAAGAATTTTCCAATCCTCAAAATCCTTGTTATACACGGTGTCGTAGCCCAGTATTCTAAGCCATCTAGAAAGAGACCCCAGCATGTTGTCTACTATGAATTTAACATCATTATTATCCAATTTGCCTTCCCGAGAGTAAGCTTATTGCAAGATAGTTTATTAACTCCGAGTCAGTGACCACGCCTTCGAAACCCTTCTCCCCTACTACCACCGCACCCTTTGTGTCTGACTCGTAGATAGATTTGGCAGCTTCACCAATGGAGGAGCTTACTTTAATTTCCAGGTTAATCTTGGTCATATAATCCCTTGCGATTAACTGGGATATCCGTTCTTTTCGGAACTTTTCCGGGACATTCTTTATGAATGTTGCAAAAGCGTAAGCAACCTCCTTGACAGTTAAATATCCTACGGGTTCCCCGGATTCGTTAACTACGATGACGAAGCTTTTATCAGTTCCCAGAATCTTCTGTCTAACATCTAGGAGTGAGTCGGAAGCTCTGGCCTTCAATGGATGATTATCCACAATATTTTTAACATGCGTGGAATCGTTAAACAGTAGCCTCAGCAGGGATTTTCTGATAATTGCTCCATGTAAAGCCTCATCCTCTACAGGTATAATGCCATACCCTCTCGAGCTCATAGTTTTCACAAGCGAGACGAGGTCTGTGTTTAAGGAGGCTTTATACGGGTTCTCAGTCATGAAGCCGGAAATCCTCAGCCTCCCGAGAGACGACCTCCTCAGTCTCTCCGAGACTATCTTCACTAAGACATCTCTCGAGGTAACTACGCCGCACACTCTTTTACGGCCGTCAGGCATGTACCCCGTTACCAATGCCTTATCAAGACCCGTCTTCTCTAGATGTCTTACAAACTCCATAAGTGAATCGTTCTTATCCAGCACGGGTATATCAGAGGAGATGAAATCCTTGATCATCATGATCATAACCTCTTAGAAGCTGTTGATAAGGCGTACAAAACGTCTCTCTCCGTTACTATTCCTTTCAAAACCCCTTCTTCATCAGTCACCAACACGGAGCTAACATTCCTAGACAGCATTTCATAAACTGCTTTCGCAAGGTCTTCATCCTCCCTTACAGTCACCAGGTTCTCGCTCATGATTTCCTCGACTGGTACAGATAATGCTTCGAGAATATTTCCAGTAATTGTTTTCTTAAAAGCTTCGTGAGAGCCGAAGTACCTTACCACGTCCACGGCTGTTAACATTCCCACAACAACTTCTCCATCAACCACTGGCAGTCTTCTAAATCCCTGGGTGATCATTTCCTTCATTGCTTTTTTCAAACTAGATTTTCGATCAATAACGGCTACAGGGGTTGACATAACATCCTTAACAATGAGCCCCGTGGAGACTACGCCTGATAAGTAAACCACCATGTCGTGTTCTGTGACTATTCCCTCGAGACCTCCCTCCTTGTTAACAACAAGGACGACGCCCGACCCTGTCACAGCCATTGCTTCGAGAACATTGATTATTTTAGCAGTATCCGGTACTTGAACCATTCTACGGGTCATTATAGTCTCTACAACCTCTCTCTCCAGGGCGCTGTAAAGGTTAAGCCCATACCTCTTCTCCACTATATTGAATAGCGAACCCCCTCCCAGGTAGTCCACGATGTTTGAAGCGTGCAGAATGCCTAGGGGGCGGTTTCCCGTGGTTACTACGAGGGATCTAAAACTACGAGACATTTCTTCAACAGCTTTCATGATGGTTGCAGAGGGGCTTATTACTTTTACTTCACGCTTTACAACGAGTTGAAGCTCTGAAGGAGCCTTGTAAATGTGATCATTAAAGTTGGGGGTGCCGTCGCTTCTCAACCACCGGTAATGATCAATTCTGCGAGAAATGGGTTTACGCGAAGAGTGTGTCATTAGGCTCACAATTATAATATTATTCTTTAGGCAATATTAATTTTAATAAATTCCCTAAAACCCTCGTGTTGTTCATTACAAGGAGACTTTTTCAGGCGCAACCTGTCCATAGTTAACGCTTATGTATTGGATGTGGCTTCCACGAATTATCAGCTTCCCATACCTGGCAACCGGTTTCCCATCCTTCGAGTACTCTGTGCAGTTGCTCATGACCACGTTCATAGTGTTGTCTATTAGATCCAAATTCCCAACGTACTCGTACCCGCCCTTTATCTTTACGAGAACGATCTGCCCCTCAGAGCTCTTCAAAATTTTGAAAGGGCTTTGCGGCCTAGCTAGTCTGGCAGCCATGTTAAACACCTTCTCTTAAACTCTCTTAACCACTATTCGAACTATTTAAAGATATCTTTTCCGGAAAACGTAAACCTCATCAATCAATACCCCCACATGCTCGAAGCGGTTGTCAAATACTTTTGGAGGTAGAGAAGCAGTTTTAGAGTGCTTAGTGATTATGACACTGTTTCTTGCAACCCTTTCTAGCTCGGCAACAGCTTCTAAGGGGTTTTCAAGATTATCCCAAACCGTTATCATAATCGCATCGTCCACAGAACCGTCCTTAAGGGGGAGGTTTTCAGCGAATGATACGATGAAAATTACACGGGGATCCCTAGGGTTCTTCGAGGCTGCTCTACGGATCATTCCCTCGCTCGCATCAATACATAGGTACCTCAACGGTGTTTGTTTAAAAGCTTTTTTCAAGAACTCGTAAAGTAGTCCGGTACCGCACCCGATATCCGCTACATCACGACCGAGCCTCACACTTAGTTTGCTGAAAATGAAGTCATACTTCAAGAACTGCTCCTCACCGTATAATTCATCGTAGGAGTTGCTTGTTATGTCGTACTTGCTGACCACGCTGGGCTCCAAGGCTAACCCTTCCTCCCATCATTCATGTATTCGAGAAGGGTGGAGTCGGGTTTTTTCCTGCCTGATTGGCTCAACATTCTTAATTTCTTTAAATCAATCTCCTTAAACTCCAGCTTCAGTTTCGCGAGTAGCTCCAATGCTCCAGGGGTAAATGATGGTGCGAGCAAGATCCCCCTTACATTGCTGTTTACCCCGCTCTTATAATTCTCCACATAGTTGTATAATTGGAAAACCGCGTCGCGATCCCCCATCACTCTTTTAATCTCTACAAGGACATGGTTGTTATTCGAATCCAATCCAAAAATATCCACAGCTCCCTGCCCTATCCGCTTCTCCTTCTCCAATGGTTTAAACCCCGGTTCCAGCAGGTCAGGATTGTCGAATATTATATCCCTTATCTCCGACTCGCTCAGATACATTACGAACTCTGCAGCATCATGGAAGACTCCTTCAATGATTAGAAAAATCCTGGTGAAAAGTATCCTGAGATATTCGCGAGGACGGTTTCTAACCGCCATTAAGGATAATCCTTCACCACTTCTCAGCCATACTTCAATGGTCGTCGTTGATGGCTGCCAGTTAACAGGAGAATACCCCTTAGGCCTATGCACGAGTACAGCCCCGTCTTGTTTTACAATTACCATCCTTTCTCCCAATCCAAGCTTAGACGCGCTTCTCCCCTCGTAGTCGATATAGCATTCGCCGATAACGATGAGTAAGTGATTTCTAGCCAAACCCTCCTTAATCGTTCTCAAAGCCGATTCCAGGTCAGGATTTTCCAAAACCTTGGCGACAGCCATGCATTATCACTAACGGGTTTATCGCAATCACTAAATATTAATCCCACATGTAAATATTTTACTCCGAGAACACCACGTTAGACAAGGGGGAGTTCTTGACGCCCTCCAAGCCATTGATAGTGATAGAGCACTTGGAAACCGGGGTCAGCCCCTGGTTACTGCTCGAGTATCGGCACTGCTCTAAAATCTATGGGAAAGACTTTCTACTCATCACGAACCTTCCTGCTAAGTATCATAGACTAATCGGAAAGTACGCTAACGTGTGCGAGAAAAGCGTTAAAACCTTGATCTCCGATGGCAAGTTGGAAAAGGATTCGACAATTATTCTCGACCCTAAAAGCCCTGTTAAACTGGATTTCAACGCTCTGAGCAACGCTAAGCACGTAATAGTTGGGGGTATACTAGGCGAACACCCGCCTAAAGGCCGAACGTACGAGTTGCTGACTAAGGAGTTGGAAGGTGTTAAATCGTTTAACATCGGGAATGGGCAGTTCAGCATTGATGGAACCGTTTACTATGTTAGCTACCTTCTTAACCATAGGAGCGATGAAGGCTTATCGTTTATCGATGGTTTGACCATTGAATACTTCGAGCCTGTTTACCGTATCGTAAGCCTGCCATTTAGGTATCCTCTGGAGAATGGTGAACCGGTTATCGCGCCGGGGTTAAAATACTATTTACAGTACAGGAGGCTTCCCGAGGAAGTGTGGAGGGAAATTAATGATCCATAATTACTTCTTCACATGATTGAGTAGATCTCGTTCAACACGTATGACGTCAGAAGCCAAGATGCATAGTACGTTAACAATCCTCTGAGGTATAGGTTGAAAGCCTTAGAAGGTTTGTAAAACCGGTAGGTTAAGAAGATCGTTACAGCGTATAGGATGGCTGCACCAGTCCAAGCAAACGTGTTCAAATCCTTTAGTGAAACAATTCTCAATAGTCCGAGAAGGTAAACCAGAAATCCGTAAGAAACCCCCGCGATAAGCCTAAGCAAAACAATCTTATCCTCCGCGCTCAGCACCATGATTCATCCTCTTCAAGAGATTAATTAGAGGAGAAGATTTTATAATAAACTGCTGGTGCTCGATAGTGCTTAAAAAATCCATGGACATCTTAGACGTCTACGCCTGGATATCTACCAATAAAAACAAGCTACTGGAGTGCTTCGTGGATAACGCCTACTTCTCGAAAAACAAGTGGATGTTGAAACTGAGAGGTAAAAACCTTGGAACACCCTATCTCACCATACAGCCCGGTGCAAGGATAAACCTGTCCCAGACAGAACCAGCGTTGAAAACCATTGATCATTTCACAAGATTCCTTAGAAGCAGGCTGAGGGATTCTAGGATTGTCGAGGTCTCCATGCCAAGGTGGGAGAGGATTATCGAGTTTGAGGTTGAGAAACATGGTGAGAAAACCAGGAATATTGTTGAACTTCTCCCGCGGGGACTATGGGTTGTTACTGATTCAGAGTACAGAATAAAATACGCGAGCAAGCTAGTCGAATACAGGGATAGGGAGATAAAACCCGGTCTCCCATACAAGCCACCCCCGTCTAAGGGAGTGCCCCCTAGTGATGATTCACTTGCAACATCACTACTCCAAGGCAAAGACCTTGTGAGAGCACTCGTGTTCAACTGGGGCCTGCCTGGACATATTGCTGAGGAGATTATCTATCGTGCAGGGTTATTTCCACGGAAAAACGACAGCCCTAAAACCTTGTCCTCGAGCGACATAGAAGCATTGATAAATAACTACAAGCTACTCGCAGATGAAGCAGGAAGAGGGAAAGGATACCTCGTACTGGAAAAGGAAAACCTTCAATTATTCACTGCCTACAACCCGTCATTGTTTAAAGAGGAATACGAGTTTGAAGTGAAAGAGCTGGACTCGATCGATAGCGCGATAGACATCTACTTCACTCGGTTAGAATCGCTCCTGGAGCTCGCGGAGAAACAGGGTGAGATGAAGGCAAAGCTGGATAGTTTAAACCAGAGAATACTTCGGCAGAAAGAAATAATCTCTAGTTACCAAAGCCGGTTAGAGGAGTTAAGCAATACGCTCTCCTTAATATACTCCTACTTCACAGAGGTCTCTAACATTCTAGAATGCGCGAGGAAAACCAGGGAGGAGAAAGGATGGGAGTACATTGTTAAGGATTGCCCGGGAATAGTAAAAATCCATAAGGATAAGGGAGAAGTAGAGCTCTCGGTAAACGGGAAAGTCATCACCTTGTCGATTAGAACACCCCTTGAAAAAATAATAGTAGAGCTTGAGAAGACTAAGGGAGAGTTAAAGAGGAAAATAGAGGCTGCTTTAAACGCTTTAAAAGAGATTGAGAAGGAATATGACTATACGAAGATGGAGCTAAACAAGGTCTCAGCGTCAAAAATAATCTCGATCAAGCCTAGGTCATGGTATGAAAAATTCCACTGGCTTTTCACAAGGAACGGCTTCTTAGTAATAGGTGGACGTGACGCGTCACAGAATGAAGTGATAGTGAAAAAATATTTGCGGGAGAAAGACGTCTTCCTCCATGCTGATATACACGGGGGTTCTGCAGCAGTCTTACTAACAAACGACAAAGACCCATCCCCCCTGGATATAGAAGATGCTGCATTAATACCGGCTTGTTACTCAAAGGCTTGGAAAACCGGGATGGGGTTCATAGAAGTATTCTGGACCATGGGTTCAAGCGTGTCGCTTACACCTCCTTCGGGCGAGTATCTTCCGAAAGGGGCTATTATGGTTTACGGGAAGAAGAATTACCTGAAAATTCCTTTAAGGCTCGGTCTAGGAGTAGACGTGGTCTGCGATGAAATCTACGGACCTTACTACAAGGTTTTCATATCACCGCCGGAAGTTGCGAAGGACAAGTCAGTAGCATACGCGATTCTCGAGCCAGGAGATGATAACGTTCAAGAGGTTGCAAGCAAGATAGCCAGTTTCTTCAGCGAAATTCTTGGAAACTTTCACGGGTTCTCCATTTCAATAGCTCCTGCAGAGATAAGTGGTTTCATACCGGGGAAATCCGTTGTTAAGCTAATCCAACGCGGGGATAAGCGGGTTGATTGTAAAGAATAATTTAAAATTTACAATGCTATTACCTTATTATTGATTTTAAATTGTTTCAGACTAGGTGACTCGGTATGGAGAGAAACATAGAGGTAGAATTGTTGAAAATGCAGAGCGTCAGAGCGATGAAGGTTGAATTAGTTGAGAGGAAAGGGTTGGGTCATCCGGACTATATCGCTGACTCCGCAAGCGAAGTAGCCTCAAAGGCTCTATCTAGATATTACTTAAAACACTTTGGAACAATTCTCCATCACAACCTAGATAAGACACTGCTGGTCGGAGGCCAGTCTTCGCCGAAATTTGGAGGAGGAGAACTACTTGAACCTATTTACATCATTGTCGCTGGCAGGGCGACTACTGAAGTTAAAACTAACGATGGCGTTGAAAAAATTCCATTCGGCAAAATAATTGTTGAAGCAGTTAAGGACTGGATAAAGAATAATTTCAGGTACCTGGATCCCGAGAAACACGTGATAGTGGACTATATGGTGAGAAAGGGGAGCACCGACTTGGTAACCGTTTTCGAAGCCGGTAAAAAATCCATACCATTGGCAAACGACACTAGTATTGGAGTAGGATATGCGCCCTTAACAACCCTTGAAAAACTTGTATACGAGACGGAAAGACTGCTCAATTCACCACGATTCAAGGATAAGCACCCGGCTGTGGGTGAAGACGTTAAAGTCATGGGGTTAAGAAGGGGGAAGACCGCAGCATTAACGATCGCCGCTGCAATAATCGACTCGCAAGTAAGAGACATGGGAGAATACATCAACACTAAGGACCAGGTGAAGGAAGCCGTCATAGACATGGCATCCAAGATCGCGCCGGATTTCGATGTAAAGGTTTTCGTAAACACTGCAGATCTTCCAGACAAGGGGAGCGTATATTTAACTGTAACTGGGACATCCGCAGAGCACGGTGACGATGGTGCCACAGGCCGGGGGAACAGGGCGAACGGGTTGATACCCCCAATGCGCCCAATAAGTCTCGAAGCCACGGCAGGAAAGAACCCGGTTAACCATGTAGGGAAGATATACAATGTAGTAGCGAGGCAAATAGCTGAAAGGGTTTACAGTCAATTCAGCCATGTGTTCAGCGATGTCTACGTTGAAATCCTCAGCCAGATCGGGAAGCCAATAGATAAGCCGCTAGTCGCTAGTATAAAGCTGATACCGTTGGACATAAACATGGCGGAAACCCCGTCTCACATCATTAACGAGATTCAAGCAATAGCTAATGAGGAGCTTGAAAACATCGTCTATGTAACTGAGCTTGTATTGAATGACAAGGTCTCACTGTACTAGGATACTTACTCCTTGATACCTCTTGATTTTTGATATTCCTCTATAAGCTTCCTTATTCTTGACCTGGTTTCAAAAGCCTCAATTAGTTCAAGTTCTTCCCAAATATGACGAGCTGTTTCTTCAACACTCCTTTCCAAAACCACGTAATCTTCTAATTCACCTAGTACTTCAGCCCTCACAACGGGAATCCTCAATACCCTGGAATCCACGGCTTGATCCTTTGAAGTCACAACATATCCCTTGATGGATTTTAAAAACTCTATTGTTTTTGACTCGATAATTCCTAATTCGGGTGTGAAAACCCCTTTGTGCCTTCTAACCTTTTCCTTCAACAAGTCGTCTTCAACGATTTTGTTCAAATTAACAGCTTTAGGCAGTAGAATATGACTCCCTTCGGAAACCTTTACTATCAAATCTCTCAGCCACTTACGCTCTTCCTCCAAGGCTTCGATAAGGTTACGAGATTCCTCCAGTCTCCTGGTAAGATTCACCAGGTTCACCTCTAACAGTGAGATTTTTCTCTCGTAGTCTTCATCGTAGGTTTTCCTTGACTTAAGGAGTCGGACCTCGGTTTCAAGATCTTTTAGCATCTTCTCCTTTTCCTTCAAGTCGTTCGAAAGCTTGTGAACAATTGCTTCTAAAGTCTTAACTCTCTCCTTCAACCCGGAGTCGCCAGCTTTCTCGAAATGGGTTGAGGGTTTATGCTCGATTTCTACCGGCTTAGAGTGTTCTTGAACCCTTCTCCGATATACTTGTTCCAGAACCTCCGAGAGAGACCTGCCCTTGATTACTTCCGAAATCACTGAGTAGGCATCAACACCTTCAATATTTCTCAACTTAGATTTCACTTCGAGAATAATGTTTAGGTAATGCCTGTAGGCTTTCAGTGCCGCCACTAATGCGTCCCTGGCGTGAGAATCCTCGATCTGAAAATCATAAGTCTCTTTCAACTCGCTAACGAGCTTATTCTTCTCATCAACAGTTATATCGCGTTCAGGAGCGTAAACTATTGCACCCAGAAGGGTGCCTATCTTCTTAACTAGTTCCGGTGGGTTTGAAACATCGGTGGCTACAACAACCACTTTGCCATAACTGGAAATTGTGGAGATTATTTCATATCTATCGATGGTTCTCCAGCTTTTCGCGAACACAGGGCGGCCGTCTAAATCAACGAGCGCTACGCCAACAGTCATCCCAGGGTCAATACCCATTATTAAGGGTCTTTGAAGCCCTGCGCTCGCCATTAATGGTGTGGACTTGAACGGTTTCACCACGATCTTAACGTTCTTATAGCTTACTGGTTTGATCAAGCCGTAGAGGCTTTCCCTAGGCGCGTAAACTATGAAAACACTTTTTTCAAGCCCCCCGCGGCTTTTCTTAACCATCATGTCATATTCAAGATTGTTCTCATCCAGTATCTTCTTAACCTCCTTGGTAGCTTGAAGTATTCCTGCTTTTATACTGCGTTTATAACGCTCCTGGCTCATCCCTCCCTGCGAAACACTCCTCCCTCTTGTGATGATAATCTTTGTTTTGTTACTGAAAACCTGAACCTCCGAACCATAACCCTTGGAAGCCGCTACGGCGTTTAGATACGCTGTTTTTAGCGGGGTTAAATCCATCCTGCTTCCAAACAACTCCTTGGAAAGCTCCCTTGTGCTCACAAATTCTGCCCCTACCTTAGTTACCTGGACAATTTTACACGTATGAGGTATCAGCTCCATTAATTTCTCAAGCTTATCAACACTGCTTGCGAGTTCGAAAACATTGTCAACCGCTACTACGTCAACATGGTGTTCAATAACCAACCGTAGAACCTTGTACAACGGGAGGTCCTCGTATGAAGCTACTATTTCACCATCTTTAAGAATCACTGCTGAGTATTTGGGCTCCTTAGAGCTGAGAGGGGAGCTCCCGGCTTGAATATCGATTCCCATTATCGTGGTAATCCTAGTCCACCATCGTGTTGATTATCCACTTGAATTACTTATGAGTTATACTACCCTAATATTTTCTTCAACGCGTCTTCAACCTGTATGTTGACTCGATAAACTTTACTGAAGAACTTAACCAAATACTCCACATCTCTTCTCAACAATTCCATCGATGAAGGATGGTCTTTGTAAACATACTGGGGCCAATCGATTATAAATGGAGCCTCATCATCTATTTTTATTATTATATTGTACTCGCTTAAATCACTGTGAACTATTCCAACCTCCTGATACGCTATTCTCAACGTATCTATAGCCTTCCAAAAAACTTCTTCAGGGTTTTCGAGTTGAGGCCTTCTGTAAAGCTCCACGCCTTCCACGTACTCGGTAACGACAACGTGTCTGTCATAACCGAACGGGATGGGGACAAGAGCCTTCTGCAAGGATAGTTCTTTCAAAGCCTTAAACTCTCTCTCAGCCGCAATCCTCGCTTGCTTATACCATGACGTGTGCGGTTTCTGAACCCATGTCCTGAGTATTTTAGTCCTGCGAAAACTTGTACGCCCTATTCTGAGGAATTTAACCGCAACCCTTACTCCTCCGGGCGCGAGGCCCACGTATATTTCGCTCTCTTTTCCAACACCTATTTTATCACCCAGAGCTTCCAGAACGTTTTTCCTCACCAAGCCGTTGAGAGCCAGCATATCATAACCTAGGTAGGTGAGCCTATAACTCTTGTACCCAGCTACCGTCTCTTTTTTCACCATTTTCAACCTGCTCAACTTGCTAAGGATTAGCGTCAAGTGTTCTTCGATGATCCTGGTTCTTTTCTCAATTAATTCCAGCGGAACATACTCGTATTTTGAAGAGTACTCTTCAATCGCTTTCAAAACTGCGAGGTCTTTTTCCGTTAAGCTTTTATAAGCGAGCCCTATGTTCAATCGAAACCACTCCTTGCATGGATTTTGTCCAAAGCCTTCAGCAATGTATCAACATGCGTTTTCGTTACATGAGGCATTATCACCGCCCTAGCCGCTTGAAGGGAGGGAGACTTGTAAAGAAATATTCCTTCGTCAAACAGCTTCTTAACCATCTCAACGTAGTCGTAGAGTTTAGATTTCCAAACCACGATAGGCAATACTGGTTTGAAAACCTCTACAAACTCTCTACTATCAAGCTCCTTGAATAGATACAGAGCCGTATCCTGCTGTAGGAGCGCCTGCTTTTCATAACCCTCTAAACCTATAGCTTTAACCACGGCCCATGAGGCCACCAGGGATGCTCCAGGTCTAGTGCCTAACAGTCCACAATTCATGCCGGATGGTAAATAGTTCATTTCAAAACAGGCTTTTCCAACATATGTTTCATCCCTGAAAAACAATAGGCTTGATGGGATAGGCGCTCTACCATTCTTGTGCAGGTCTACCGAGATGCTGGAGACGCCCGGGTAAAACGAAAGGTCTGAATCAATGATCCCATGTTTATGGAGGAAGGGGATTAGCAACCCGCCGAAGGCTGCGTCAACATGCAAGTAGACATCGTGTTTCAACGCTACTTCCGAGGCTTCTTTAACCCTGTCGACAACTCCTGACTCAGTTGTCCCAGCGGTCACGACAACGGCGAAGGGATTGTAATCTCTAACATATTTTTCAAGAATATCGGGGTCGACAGGGCTTAAAGGATTCACAGGTATCTTAACCAGCCTTGAACCCATGAGTAGACACGCCTTGTCGATGGAGGCGTGAACGGTGGAGGGAGCTACTACTACATCACTCTTACCCTTGGAAACCCTTTTTGCCACGAACAATGCTAGAATATTGGACTCCGTACCTCCACTGGTGAACAATCCGTATCGAGAGCCATACAGGGATCCTACTGTCGCGAGCAGTTCTTTCTCAAGCTCTTGAACTATTGGAAACACCACTGGATCGTTACCGTTAACATGAATGAACAATTGGTAAGCGTAAACCCCTATAGGATGAGGCCACGTGGTCATGGAGCCGAGGATTGCTCCTTCAAAATGTTTCGGCGTTCGTGAATACCATTCCTTCAACTGGGAAACGATCTCATCTAAATTATCCAACAAAATCCCTCGAGAATTTATTTTAAAAACAACTTTTCATACTCTCTTAGATACTCCACACTCGTGGATATGTCGATGAATAGCTTGCGAGCCTCCTCAACGTCTTCTACATTGATTTTTGAATCGCCTCTCTGCTCAGCCAGTATTCTAGCAGGCTCCATCAGTTGGACAGCATACCTTAAGCTGTGTTTCGAGCCCATTTCCACTAGTTTCTCAAGGGCCTTGGGATCTAGCTCAACCTCTTCCTCCTGGGCTCTTATCTTAATGATCTCCCTTATCTCGTCCGCGTTATATGGTCTCGTGGGAATGATCAACAATCTGTCGAGCAAGTCCAGCGGCATGCCGTGAGGAGACTCCATATCGGTCCCCCTTATCCTTGCAACCCCCCTGTTGGTAGCCAGTATTAGAATAGGCGCGAACTCGCTCTCCATCGCCCTTGTTAGGAAGCTGAAAGCCTCTATGTCTAACATGTGAGCATCATCGATAAATAGAACGCCGGGAACTATCGCTGCCTTCTTCTCCTCAATCCATTTCCTCACAGTTTCATCAACCTGTTTCCTAGCCTCTGAAGGAATCTCCCTCTCCAGTGTGAAACCGAAAATGGAGACTAGAGACCTCTGAGCTGCAACATACACGTCTAGATCGTGAAGTGTTAGAACATTCACTATTTCCTTCTCCTTTTTCACGGGGCCCGAAGGAGCTTCAACAATCCTCCTTGTTTCAACATCATAGGTTTTAACATCCTGGAATTCTCTAACCCTCCCCTCCCTGTGAACCCTGCCTGTTTGAGCATCAATCCATATGACATCGCCTTTCCTCACACCCAGCTCTACTATCTGCTGGGTAACCTCCTCCGGGACTGTTAAAGTGACTTCCTCATCCCTTGTAGCCAGCGTTATCTTCGCCTCACGTGGAACAACCAAGTAAGGAACCAGAGGGTGTTTAGCCCTTCTTATCACGATGTTTTTCACAACGCCTTCGTAGACAAGCCTTCTCTCGGTTAGTCTAACGCCAAGAGCTTTTCGGACGGCCTCCATTAAAATCTCGGTCTTTCTCTTCTCGCTACTGTAAACCTCGCTCCCGCTCATTATTACGAACGGGGTGTCTTCCCCAAGTTCTCTAGCGATGGCAACAGCCAGTGCTGTCTTACCAGTGCCCGGGGGCCCGACGAGCAGTATACCCCTTCCAGAGATACGGCCCTCCCTTATCATCTTAACAACTATTCCAGCAGCCTCCCTGGCCTCAGCCTGCCCCACCAACCCGTCTGCGACCATAATGGCTTTTCCATTCTCGTCGAGACCTAACCCTCTGATATGGCTGTGTGCACTAATCCTTTTAATCCTGTATGATTCGACCCTTATCTCGCTCATCCCCCAACCCCTAGAGTACTATTATATCATAAAATAGTTAATTCGGAAACACTGTTTTTAACGCTAAACTCAGAGCCGCTGAATTCTTCATCAACCCCAGCCCCTAAGGCTTCGAAACGAGGTCTTCATCATCGCTGAAAACATCACTTGAACACTATTTCTAATCTTAGACTAGAGAGGTTTAAAAAAGCGTTTACATTTAGCTATTAACAAGATGGGCGTGCGAGATAAATGAAATCTCCGAACGAGATATTGAAGCAACAAGTCGAGGAAGTGTTGAAGCGGTTGGGGGACAAGGATTCTCTGAGAAAAGAGATAGAGAGGTTAAAGCATTTAAGCTCGGCCCTTGAATCAGGAGAATACCCTCCCATAGTGAACAACATCTTATACTACTCCTTCAACGCGGCTTTGACCAAGCTGTTTGAATTGAAAGAGTATTTGAAGAGTAGAGATAATGAAATAGAGCTCTACTACCTCCTCCGCGAGGCAAACACTGCGTTAGAAACATATGTTGGTAGTTTGAGAAGCTCGCGTAGGAGAGAGATAATTCAGCTTTCACTACCAATATACTTATCCGTAATTGTCTACCTGATCGGGGCGATAACGGACCCCGTGGATATAAACATTCTTACATTGGTTTTGGGAGTATTGGGCGCAGGGCTCACATATCTCACTATTATTGGGGGTTACGTTGCGATAATTGGTGCGTCACTATTAAACATTGCCATAACGTTACTCACCCAGGGATTAAAATCCCTTGGCAATGTCGTAATACACTTGCTGATACTTGTCTCAGCGGTTACTTACGTATACATAATGTTCTCGCTAAAATCCGAGGAGTACCGTGAGAAGCTGAACAAGTTGTTCACAGATACTTCGCAAGTGATTGAGAAGGTTGCGGAACCCGCGGATAAGCGGGAAGTGGAGGAGTTGTTGAAGGAGATTCAGGCAACCCTTTCCGTTTCCACAAAGCAATTACTCAGCTATAAAGCATCTGTCATGGTTATGAACGGTTTCAGGCCTGAGGAGCTGAAGAAAATCCTTTCAAAATATGTTTATTAGCTGATAAACTATATTACGGATTATTTGGTTCTACAATTATTGAGGTGTGCGTGATGCCCAAAGAGCAGGCTCAGCAACCCACGGCTGAAAAGAGTAAAGAGGTTAAGATTGTTGCGAAGCAGGTGTTTACCCTATCCGATGTTGAGAAAAACCCGAGAGCCCTGAGACTTCTCTACGTCATAAACAACGTAGGGAGCATAAGCGAGAAAGCGCTCCAATACCTCCTATACTACATGAAGGAGTCAGGGGCCGATCTTAAATACGCGTTTACAATGATAGGCGGCGTGCCAACTTCTAGAGAATTGCTGAATGAAATCCTCAGCCTCAAATACGTCGGCCTGTTAGAGTCCCTGCCGAACAGGAAGATCGTTCTAACAGGGCTTGGGAAGGAATTCCTGGCAAATCACTTAAACACTTTAAGCGAGGAGGAGAAGAACTTGCTAAACAAGGTTTTGGAAGATGTTAAGCCGAAAATCGTTCCAATCGATGCTGAAGTCGATATAAGGTTGAAGAGGCAGGGTAGAAAGTAGGTTTTCGATTCTCACTCAAATAGTTAATTGAACAGGAGACCTCCTAGTCTCCTTCTCCGTTTTCTCGAAACCAAACAGCGGGTTGATCTTGCCCTCTGATGCAAGGTTTTTCAAATGCTCACTGAACTTGCTGGTGTGCTCAATATCTAATTCTATCAGATCATAAAGCATTACTCTCAGTCTCTCCCACAGCTCAACAAGCATTTCACGAGGCATGTGATTAGTTATCATAGGGTCCCTTAGCCACTGGTCAAAAGCCTCAATAGTTCTCATCATATGCTGGAACGCGGTTCTTGAAAGTGTGATCAGTGTCAAACGGTCGGCTTCCTGATAGTTTACCTCTGCTTTCTCAAACAGGTTTTTCACCTCGTTCTGACGCTTAACCCATGCATCTAAACTTGCAAACATATCACTCATCTCGCTCCCCATGTAAAATATGAGTAACTCCTACTTTATACTTAACCGTTAATTGAACCTTCAACTAGGCTTAAAAGCGGATCAAAAACTTCAGGGGTCACTCAGAGAGATTATGTGGCAATCCTTTCTCCACAATAACTGCTGGAAGCTTATCCCTGAACGCTTGAAGGAATTTCTTATCGTTCTCAGGCTTCCTCCTGTTATCCGTCAGCAAGTAAACTATCCCCTCCTTCACAGGGTACCATCTGTTGCAACTGGGGCAGTAGAGCACACCGGTTTTAATCCCAGTCCTCAGGCATTCGCTACAAGGGTATTGTTCTGAAGGCTTAACCTCTTTCTTCAGGTATGCGCAATAAGTTTTGCAGAGCGGAAACTCCATGTTCGACGTGTCTACATTCTGCACTTCGCTCTCCAAAACTATGAGTTCAAGCGGGTGGTGCTTGCAGTGAACGCACCTGATGAAATCCATACCCCAATATCTCATCATTCTGAGCCAGCCTCTTTCACTATTTTGTCAATCCTCTCAAATATACTCTTGGCTTCGCTTTCGCTTCTAGCCTCCAGCATTACTCTTAACAAGGGCTCAGTACCGCTGGGTCTTACCAGCACCCAGTAGTCTCTCCCTATTACTTTAACACCGTCTATTGTTATCAGCCTTTCAGTCTTGAACTCTTCTTTAACGCGTTCAACAACTAATAGGGCTTTATCCCTCCCCATCTTATACTTCGTCTTTATTGAATAATAGTGTGGGAGTGAATCATACAGCTCTGATGGAGTCGCCTTAAACCTTGCCAACATCTCAAGGTAGAGGGCCAGGGTCATGCCGCCATCCCTCACATACTGGTGTGGCGGATACATGAACCCCCCGTTTTCCTCGAACCCGCACAACGCGTCCCCGCCTTTCTTCATAGCATGAGCTATGTCAACGCTTCCAACTTTCAGCCAGACGACTTCAACACCGATCCTTTTCATAACGTCTTCGATAACCATGCTTGATGACACAGCCGTGTAGACTCTTCCCTGCTCGCCTCTTTCAGTCTTTAGATACTTTGCCAGGAGAGTGGCAGTTCTATCGCCTGATTGAATTCTACCCAGGTTATCAATGAAGATGGATCTATCCGCGTCACCGTCGTGAGCGACTCCAAAGGTAAGTTTCAAAGACTTCACCACCTGTGCTGTTTCAGAAATATTATCAGGCGTAGGCTCCGGGTTTCTGCTAGGGAAGCGCGGGTCTAGGCTACCGTTTAAAACCACGTATTCCACGCCAAGCCTTTTAGCTATCTCCGGCGTGGTTAAAGCGCCAACACTGTTAGCAGGGTCTATGAGTATTCTAAAATTCCTCGACGCTATCAACTCCCTATCAACTTTTTCAACAACCCCATCCACGTACACTTGGTTGACAATGCCGTATGGCTCAACAGAGTGCGATATGGCTTTCCAGTCAATGCTTCTGAAACGCCCATCCCAGAAAATCTCCTCTAACTCCTTCTCTCCATCCCTGTCAAGCTCTATTCCATCAGGACCTATTACCTTAATCCCATTATACTCTCTCGGGTTATGGCTTGCCGTAACCACTACTCCCCCGTCAAACCCGAGTGTTTTAACAGCATACTGTAGCGCAGGCGTTGGAGTCAGCCCTGCATCGTATACTTTTATTCCAAAGTAGAGAAGCGTTCCCGAGATTATGCGAGCATATGCCTCGCCGCCAGCCCTTACATCGCGGCCCACAATCAACCTAGAGCCAGGGGGAAAGAACGTGGCGATGGCTTCTCCAAGCCTAACCACGAACTCAGGGGTTAGCTCCGTGATGAGTCCTCTAACCCCGTCGGTTCCGAACAAGCCGTGCTTGAACAATACCTACCCCTCCGTTACCTCAAGAATGTCTTCCAGCATTTCCATGATATCTATCTCACCGTCTTTGAGCTTAATATTGATCTCAAACCCGTTATCCTTGAACCATTTGTAAAGACTTGCCGTGAGCTCGTTGAACTCGCCTATGACATCCTCGACCAAGTCTCCCACGTTCTCGCTACCGGATAATACAAGGTCTTCTATAAACTCCCGCAAACTATTGTCGAATGAAAGCTTCACCACAACTTTATTCCCGCTGAAAACTATGTCTAGGTAGACGGGCAGTAAATGATGTAAAACCCTGAGCTTGTTGCCAACACCTTGTACTTGATACCCCTTGGAAACAATCATATCTACCAACGACTGTATGCTCATCAATGAGCACCGTTGGAAATCATTTTAAACCTCTTATTTCACTAATCACTATAAGTGTATATTTTCCCAAGGGATTATAAGTGGTTAAGCTAATGATTGTTTCGGTTAGAAGCAGTGACAAACTCGGAAAAATTGTGCAAATACTTAGGGACTCCGATAAAGACGTCTTAATAACTGACAGGGAAACTCTTAACATGCTGGTAGGGGAGAAAATAGTAGGTAAAAACTTCAAGGGAAGCCTGTACTTATTTAATTTCTCATCCCCGGAAGAGGATTCTTTGAAACTCTTCACAATGTCTAAACCTAGCGAAGTATTCATTTGCGATGAGGCTGGAAAATTAGAAGCCTTCTCCAGGTTCGTTAAACTGGTTCCCGGTTTGAAAATCTCCGTATGCTAGTTTTCAACCCCTAATATGTATCTCAACAACATCCTTATCCTCAACCACATGGTCCAATCCAACTCTCTCCCCAGGGTATTTTGAAGACCTGCCCCAAACCCTTGCGTACTGGAATTTCTCCACGAAATCCTTGTGAATACTTATGGCAACATCATAGATGGTTGCTCCTTTGCGGAGAACAAGAGGTTTCTGCGACGGCGGAGCGTTAGGTGCTTTAGTGTAGACTCTTACTAGCTCCAAGTACCGGAAGATCTCGGCCCCTATCTTGTCAAGCCCTAACCCTGTTTTAGCTGAGCCGACTAGTATGGGCCCGTTAAACCTCCTCCCCAGCTCTTTCACCACACTATCATCGGGATTGTGAGCATCGGCTTTGTTGATAAACAATATGGAAGGCTTGTACGTTATGTTCTCGAAAATAGCTTGTTCAACATCATCAATAGTAACCTCCCCGTAAATCTTAACATGCGCGTTGTAAATCTTGTAGCTCTCGAGCAGTTTTCTAACATCCTCACTTGTCGCATCGATTAAACGACCCATTAACGTAACCCTGATCCCGGACTTCCCAGACCTGTATGTTTCTAATACAACGCGTCCCCTCGGCTTGGTTAAAAGTATCCCTTCCTCTTCTAATATCTCCTTGACAACGGTGAACTGGTCTAAAACAGCCTTAGTGGCGTCTAAGACGATTAAGAGTGCATCTGCATTCCTGGCCAAGCCGATGATTTTAGACAGTAGCTTGCTCCCGGGGCTTAACGGTGGAGTATCAACTAGTTGTAGCAAAACATCCTCATACCTTAGCATACCCGGTACTGGGAATGTCGTGGAGAACTCGTAATCAGCAACCAGGGTCCTAGCACCTGTCAACTTATTTACCAGCAGGCTCTTACCAGTATTAGGCAATCCTATAACGCAGATTTGGGCGGAACCTTCTTTCTCTATGAAGAAAGTTATCCCTCCGCCTGTCCTCCTCCTTTTCTTCTGTTCTAACTCCTCGCGAAGCTCCGCTAGCCTCCGGCTTGCCCAATGCCTTAAATTCTCCGTTCCCTTATGCTTTGGAACGCTGGATAAAAACTCCTCTATAGCAGCTATCTTCTCCTCTGGAGTCCTAGCCTCCATTACCTTTATCCATTTAGCTTTCGCCTCGGCGGGGAGATTTGTCGGCATTTTTTAACCCTTTCGACCCTACGAAATCCCATAAAGTCCTGGGCTTTCTCTGCTTCAAAATAAACCAACCAGGTGCTTTATACTTTAGTATAGACCATGATTTTCTAACAATAGGAGGCGGGTGTTCAAATGAGCTATATGCTCTATTAAGCCACTCAACAGTCCTAGAGTCAGATGGATATCCCGAGCCGAAGTCTCCGTGAACACAAATGTTTGAACTAATCGACAGGTCTCTCGATACTTTCGCAATAATACTCGCAAGGGAGACCACAGGGTATTTAGAATCTGCTTCGCTCTCAAACACGAGCCTGTATTGTTTCCAGAACAATTTAGAACACTCTTTCTCAACAACCTTTTTAACACCCTTTACCTCGTCAACATAGATTTCCACCAGTTTTCCATCAAGGTTTGAAAGAAGAGTTTTAAAGAATCGAAGAATCCTGATTATGCTTCCAGCAGTTAGAAGATTCAGGTTTTCACGATCGATTTCCGCAGGTTGAATATAGTCTATGTAGAACGAGATGTTAGAGTTTTTCAAAGAAAGGAATGATTCAAGTCTCCCCCTAGGAGTCATGGTTTTACTGTCTCTAACCTCAATCCTCTCAAGCAAATCCTCAATTGCATTCTCCTCAGCCATCACTCCTGCTACAACCATGTCTCCTACTAGAGGGCCCCTCCCGGCTTCATCTATACCGATAAGATACTTCTTCATTAGATTTCTCCTTAACTAATGAAAAACTATTTCTTCTTAGGGAGGACGACTTTTATGAAGTGTTTGCTGGGATCCCGGTTTATGGTAGCTCCGGAGATATCCGCGTCAGAAGGTATTTTCAGCTCAACCTTGTATCTTTTAAACGATATATTCCTGTGAATACTCCACTTCTCAAATTTTATTTCTTTGACAAGGTCGCACTCGATTTTCAAAGTCGATTCTGAAATCCTTACCGATAAAGCATTGAGATCTCCGTATGGCAGGTCTAAGACTATTTCGTACCTGTCAGGGTATTCTGTAACCGTGTACAGTGGCTGAATAACGCCTGAGTAAGTCTGGCCCAACTCCTCTTCAATCTCAGCCTCAAACTCTTCCATTAAATCCCTCATCCTCCTCCTAATCCTTTCGAAAACATTGTGGAAGCTCATGGGCACCCACCTTACATGTACATTAGCGGCATTTGACGCTCCATCTGCTTCTGCATATCTATCATCGCCTTCCTCGTCTGCATCATTAAATCCCTAGTCCTAAGCTTTATCAGCTCTGCCTCCTCAAGTAACTTCTTAGTATCAACCTGTATCCCGGCAAACCTGCTTAAGGCTGCTATTCCAAAAGCAGCTGCCTCCGGATCCGGTATGTCTAGGAAGGATTCAACTAGAAATACTACTGTTGAAAACCCTTTCCTCCTCCCTTCTTTCAGTAAGAGAGCGTAGGGACCTACTACGAAGCCCTCGCGCAATGCTTCAATGTTTTCCCCTTTAAAAGAAGCGTAGACTTCCTCCTTGCTTGATGCTACGAAAACCTGGGGTTTCTCCAGCTCAAGCCTGTTTGGAACCGCGAGCCCGGTGACGGCTAAGAGGTATTCAACACCTACTTCATCAGCGTAGCTGGAGATAGCGTTGACAAAGGGGTAAACACTCCCCGGGATTAAAGGTATCTCGGATAAGACCATGAGAAGGCTCCTGTCCTCCGGCATGTAGAGCTGTACAGGGCTTATAGGGGAGGATTCATGGATGACTGAAACAGGTGGGAGAAGAGTTGGAGAATCTATCTCGCCAACTAATCCCAGTTTCTTCTCCATTACAATGTGGCGGCATGCAATAGATGATACGAGTCCGACGTCAGGAAAGCATAGAATCATGTATTTAGGGATTGGAGTAGCGTATGCATCATAATATTCATGTATTTGAAGCTCGTTAAACGAAAGGGTTCTTCTAGGACGCCCAAGCATTCAGCACTCCTCAAATTTAACCATAGGCGTGAAGGGTTTAATAAATCGTCTTAGAAGCCCTTGGGAAAGGCTCAGCTACCCCAGGGGATGGAATTCATCTATTAATCATCCTGGCACGACTCTCTTCATCGCTAATATTCAGTATTGCGATTCAAAGCTTTTAAGCGCTAAAAACGTTTAGAACGTTTACAATGCTCCGTATCTCTCCATCCATTCCCTGTAGGATTCAAGCCAGTTAGGGTCTATGCTAGGTTTCCTAGTCTGAATCACCTTGATAATGTCTTCAGTTGTGATTACCCTCTCGGGCTTACCCTTGTTCTCGCCCTTGGTGATAATCATCTCGTTAATCTCCTCGGCGACATTGTTTTGTACCTCCTTTATTATGCTGGAAATATCCGCGGGAGTGTAGTACTCTGTTATCTCTGCTAGCTTATCGTAATCTATGTTTTCCACAGGGTACACTTCCTTCAGCTTGCTCACGTAATGTATGAAGAGTTGCTTCCTAATCTCCTTATTCGGCTGGGGAACATAGATTCTTTTCTCAAACCTTCTGATAAAACCTATGTCCAGGTTCCAGGGTTTGTTGGTAGCTCCAATGATGAACAAGGGAAGCCTGTTATTCTCCTTTTCCTTTAACCCATCCATTTCCTGCAGGAACTGGTTCCTCATCCTGCTCTCTCCGCCTATCTCGTTCCCGTAAACCTGCAGCAAGCCGTCAACCTCGTCTATGAATATTATGACAGGGGTTCCATTGTTCGCGATTTCACGCGCCTTGTCAAATACTTTCTTCACGTTTTTCTCAGCATCACCGAGCCACTTACTCATGATGGTTGCTGGGCTAACGTTTATGAGGACCGCGTTAATCTCGTTTGCCAGTGCGAGAGATATTTCTGTTTTACCGCAACCAGGTGGGCCGAATAACAGTATGCCTTTGGGCCAGCCTAAAGGATAGAGATCGGGCGTTCTAACAGGGTAGATCACTGCTCTTTTCCATGCTTTCTTAACATCTTCAAGGTCGACCAAGTCGTCGAACTTTTTCTTATTAGCCCTTTTCTCCGGAGTTAAAACCTCTATGTCATCAGAATCGCTATACTTGACCTCTCCCCCCACTTTCTGCATTTTGTCAAGAGCTTTTGTGAGAACGTTTATCCGCTCCTTATATTTTTCGATCAACTCCCTATACCAGTCACTCATTGCAGCGTCAGGGTAAAGCTTCAAATACTTGCTGAAAAACTCTATAGCGACTTTATAGTATTTAATAGCGGTCTCATAGTCCCCGCTCTTATCGGCAGCTACGGCTTTATGCGCGTATTCAACTCCTTTGTCAACCAAGTACTGCATGCTCATGAAGATCACCGGGCAAGGTATTGTTTAAAAAGTGTTGAATTTTAGAACCTCTTCAGCTTGATAACTCCTTTAGCCTCAAGGTTTCTGAGAGCTAGGTAAACGGCTTCCTTCTTAACCCTGTACTTGCTGATAAAGTTTGATACGTCTAGTATTCCTCCTTTCGACCTGAGCTCGTCGAGAAGCCACTGCTCCACGACGTGGAGGGGTACATCAACCGGCTCAGGTTTCTTAACCACTATAGCCTGAGGTTGCTCATTCACCACAGTAGTAGTCTCTGGCATCTTGACCTCACTGGGCGGTGGAGGTGGGAGCAGTGTAGAATCCTCCTTTTTAACAGAGGGTTGTGAAACAGTTTTAACAGTAGGGGCTGCCGTTGCTTTCCCCGTTAAACCGGGAGAAGGCTCTGCAGCTGTTTCAATAATTATATCCTCTACTTTCTTCCTCAAGCTTCTCAGCTGGTTAAGTAGGTCTGGAGCTATCTTCGCCACTTCAGGCTCTATTCTCTGCAACTCCTCCATGACCGCTGGTAGTTCTTTCATCGGCTCCTCAACGTATGCGAGGGTTTCAAGCCTGTATCTTACTCTGGCGAGGTCCAGTATTGCTTTTTCAAATAGTGTCTTATACCCTACAATATTGTTGATCTCCTCGTTTATGATGTCTTGGAACTCTTTGTCTCCCTCAGAGTTTAAGAGTTTGGCTCTTTTCTGATGTTCTTCGAGAACGGAGTCAAGGCTCTTCTTTGAAGACTCTATAGTCCTAATCATCCTGTCTAGTGTGGCAACTGATTCGAGAATGCTCTTCTTCATTGGATCCCTAGCCTTGATTAAACCGGTAAGTTTTCCAAACAAACCAATTCTAGAGTAACTCGTGGATGCAGACATGTTTCAAGTACCCCGTGCAAGCCTGTAAGAAAATGCCCGTGAAAAACATTTTTAAATACAAGGATGAATATTAATGGGGTATTACTAGCCTTCTAAAACAACAACCTGCATGGGCTGCTTAGACTCCTGGGCTGCAACGCCTTCCTCTTTCTTCACAATGATATCCTCCGGCCGGGTCTCAAGAGCTTCGATCCTCTCCAAATGCCTCTTAACGCTTTCCTTCTCCAGCATTACCACATCCATGTTCTTCCTGACAAGGTCTATCGCCATCTTATAGGATTTCTCGGGTATTTCACCGCCCATGTAGCTTACCTTTAAATTAGTCATACATTTCTCAAGCTCAACCACAATATCCTCTATCTCGTAAAGCCTCTTCCTCAACATCTCCTTCACGGTCTTAGCATCCTCTTTAATCTTCATCAACATCTCGTCGAGCTTTTTCTTGTATTCTTCGTAAGCGTGCTTTGGAACCTCATTGTTGGTTTTCAGCTGCTCCAGTGCTGCTACCCTCTTCTTTAACCTCTCAAGCCTGTTCTCTGTTAAAACAGCATTATACTCCCACTCCGACAGCAGGATGATGTTACCGTTTTCAAACTTGAACCTGTCTATTGAGAACTGCTTGAACTCGAAGTCGCCGATGCTAACTTCTAGCGAGGTAACGTTGCCGTCGGAGTCGCTGTAGAAACTTATCAGGTAGCCTATTCTGCGGCCGTAGGGATCATTAACCGGCTTACCGAGAAACTCATCTATGTTCTCAACCTTCACACCCATCATTTGATCCACCGTTGAGGTAATACCAAGAGAATACTTTAAAAATCCTCAGCCCAATTGAGAGAGCATTCTTCCATGTCCCATTAACTCACGGGCTGAAATAGCTTGCACTGTGTAATGATTGAGGATTCGTTTCATGTTAATGTTACGCGATTTCTAAAATCTAAATAAAGTTTATCATCATGATTTCCTTTCATTAATAATTTACAATGTTATAAAAATCAATAAATTGTTAAAAACATGGGTATTGTAATATTGTCAGAAGCCTGGTAGCTGGCATTGCCGTAGCGGCTGCCACGCTTTTAACCATCATCATCACTACTTTTTAAGTCGAATAAGGATTAATAAGTTATTGTTAAAAATCCTCTCCCGATTTACCTGCCCGAGGTTTTAAATTCCTATCCAAAAGGATCAGTGTCCAGGGACCAGGAATGGGGTTCGAAGACGCATACAAGATATTTAACGCGCTTGGAGGAGTCGTGGACAAGATAACGGGTGTTGGCGGAGTATTATTCTTGGTAGGGTTCATAATAGTGTTTACAATATTCATGGGATTCGTGGTTACACTACTGGTTAGAGCTATTAAAATGTTGCCGAATATGACGCCAAGCCAGTTTCTAAAGTTCACCTTGATAATGGCTATTAGCTTGATGATAGTTGGCCTACTGATTCCTTAGGAAACATGATAAAAATGTTTTTGAAAAAACATTATTCTCACGGCTTTCTCAAGAAAACGCTGAATCCAGGATACCTTGGATTATCTAGCTCCTCTTCAATTTCTAGTAGACGGTTGTATTTAGCCGTTCTCTCTCCTCTCGCGGGAGCACCTGTCTTGATGAGCCCTGCGCATACTCCTACTGCGATGTCAGCTATGGAAGTGTCCTCTGTCTCGCCGCTCCTGTGGCTTATCACGGTTTTATAGCCGCTGGTGAACGCTGTTTTCACGACCTCAAGGGTTTCCGACAGGGTTCCAACCTGGTTGACCTTGACCAGTATAGCGTTACCTGCCTTGGAATCTATGCCCTTCCTGAACCTTGCGGGATTAGTGGTGAATATGTCATCGCCAACAATGAGCACCTTGCCTCCCAACCTTTTAGTGATCTCGGCGAATCCTTCGAAATCCTCCTCTTGCAAGGGGTCTTCAATACTGACTATTGGATATTCATTCACTAGTTTCTCATAAAACTCTATTAATTGATCCCGGGTGTACTCAGACCCTTCTAGAACGTACACTCCTTTATCCTCCCTATAGAACTGGCTGCTCGCCACATCCAGCGCTATGACAACCTGGTTCCAGGGATCGTATCCAGCAGCTTTAATCGCCTGGATTAAAATATCGAGCGCATCCCTCACTTTCTCTATCGGAGGAGCATACCCGCCTTCATCCCCAACGTTAATGGCCTGGGGGCCGTATTTCTCTTTCAAAATCTTCTTCAAGTCAAAGTAGACCTCAACCGCGGCCTTAATGGCATCTCTGAAAGAGCTGAATCCTGCTGGGACGATCATGAATTCCTGGAAGTCTAGCTTGTTGCCCGCGTGAACTCCCCCATTTATTATGTTCAGCATGGGGACGGGCAGCGTGTCGGCCACGTACCCTCCTAGGTAGGCATACAAGGGTAACCCCATCGTGGACGCGGCTGCTTTAGCAACGGATAAGCTGGTCGCCACTATCGCGTTGCCGCCGAGCCTGCTCTTATTGGGTGTTCCATCTATCTCGATCATCTTCCTATCAATCAACTGTTGCCTACGGGAATCCAGTCCTATCAAAGCAGGGGAGATTACTTTGTTAACGTTTTCAACAGCTCTTGAAACCCCTCTGCCTTTAAACTCCTTCCCCCCATCCCGTACCTCGACTGCTTCATGGATACCGGTTGAAGCACCGCTTGGCGCGTTGGCGATTCCCACGCCCATGCCTTCCGTCACGGTTTTAACCTGCACGGTTGGATTGCCTCTGCTGTCAAGGATCATTCTGGCCTTTATGTCTTTTATAGCGAATGATTCATCATATATGTATGACGTAATGTACAAGCTCAACCACCAAAGGGATTGATGAATGAACCAGATTATAGGTTTAACCATATACGTGTACATTCCCTACCTGACGTGGGCTTTAATGACTAAGTTGTTTTTCGATAAGATCAAAAGCCCAAATGTCTACTGCTTCATCACGCACAGTCTTTACATCTCATCCATATTGTTCATCGGGTTTTACAAGCATGAAGAAGGCTTGATAAGGGAGATAGCGGTCTTGAGCACAGTGCTTGGGCTAGCACTCTACCTCTATTTCATCAAGTCGAAGAAAACCCTCTTGAAAACCGTTTTAACGCCCTTACCATATTTAATATTCTACACCATATATTTGATAGCAGGTGCTTGGTGATAGTGTTGAGTAGCCCTAAGAAAGAGTCAAGCCTCAAATGCCCTAGGTGTGGTTCAAACAACATTGAAGTCATTAAATCATGGCAACTAGTAGCTCCTATTCCAGACGCTCAGGGAAGGATCACGGTTACTATGATGGGTGTAGTGAAGTGTGGAAGCTGTGGATACAAGTGGAAAACCACCATTAGCAAGCTCAAAGTTGGCGGGAAATCCGTTGAGATCGAGGGCGGGAGCAGTAAAAAGGTTTTAGAGAGTGAAAGCGAGGAGAGAGAGGTAAAGGAGATTGTCCTCGACATATCGGACATTCTCAACGAAAAGGATTGATAAATCGAGGATAAAGCACTTCGCGTGGATGATTGAAGCCGCTTTTTCAATCCTGCTCATAATCGTTATCTTAAATCCTGCAGTACTTTCAAGCCTAACAGGTTCGCAAGCCCCAATGGCGGTTGTTAAAGGGGAGAGCATGCTCCCCGTTCTAAGAGAGGGCGACATAGTCTTCACATACAAGCCAAGCCCCTCAGAGATAAGGGTGGGCGATGTGATCGTTTACAAGGCTTACTCAAACAAGCTGATCATTCACAGAGTCGTAGATGTTAAAATCGTGAATAATAAGTACTACTATGTTACAAAAGGCGATAACAACTCCGGACCCGATGTAATATATTTTGATGTGGTTAATAATCGCCCGTTAGGGATCAGTTATGAAAGAGTTGTTGGAAAAGTCTTAAGCATTAACGACATCGTTGTTAAGATACCGTATCTTGGTTATATCTCCCTCTGGTTTCAGGAAATCCGTTCCTCACTTACCTAACTCATTCCTACTATACAGCGTTTTCTAACCCAGGCCGTGTTCAACCCGCTGATCCCTAATCATTTTCCATAAGTGAAACCCGGAGGACCTTAAATGTTTAAGTATTGTTTGCTTCGCAAGTATTGAAGAGGTTTCGCAACAATGTTGTTTTAAAGCATTTAAAATTATTTGCCACCATAAACATACTCAATGACTTCCACGACCCATTTTCCTGTTGACTTAAGTTTCTTAATCTTCTCTAAATAATCCTTAAACGAGATCCCTTCTCTTTCCCTCCACTCCTCATACACCGAGTCAATCTGTTCCCTAGCTTTGTAATGATACATGCAGAGACCGTTGGAAAACTCTTCCCTGTTGCAGATGGCGCATTTATTGGGCGGGGTGTATACTCCGAGTCTTGATGAAAGCATTTGCCCCACTTTCTCCCTGTTTTCATTGAATTTCTTAATTAACACGTCCAGCGTGTTCCTAGCCTCACTTATCACTTGCTCTCTTTTCACAGCCCCTTTCTTAATGTCGTTCATTAATCTTTCGAAATGCCTGGTTAACTCAACTTTCACCAATTCGGGGAAGAATATTTCAAGTGTTTCAACAATTCCTAATCCCAGGTCTGTGACAACAACGCCTCGAGTAGTGTTAACCAAGTATTTTCTCTCGAAAAGCTTCTCTATAATTGTAGCCCTCGTAGCCTCCGTACCTATTTCAACACTCTCCATCCATCTCAACATCCCGATTTTACTAATCCTCTGAGGCGGCCTAGTATACGCGGTTTTAACGCTGACCTCGACAACCCTAACCTTCTCTCCTTCCCTAAACCTGGGCAATGCTTTGACGCTTGGTTTGTGGAATGGATAGTATTTGTACCAGCCGAGATTTTCAATACCTTGCCCTGCTGCCTGGAAAACAATGTTCACACCTGGCAAGGCAAATTTCGCCGTTGAACGATAGATTGCTGCACTACCTGCGAAAGCTGCTAGGAATCTTCTAACTATTAAATCGTAAACAGCCCACTGATCATTGTCCAGTTTAACTGGCTTGACTCCCGTGGGATATATGGCTGGATGCGCTGGATCCTCCTTGTCGCCTTCAACGGGTTGTAAAAAGCCTTTTGTCTCTTTTAAAAGCTCTGAGACAAGGGCGCTGTAGTTTGAAATCTGCGAGATCTTGGTCAATAAGCCCTTGAAATCCAGCCCTCTGGGCAGTTTCTGGCTGTTAGTCCTAGGGTAGCTGATGAGAGCGTCGAGATAGAGTTGCTCAGCGATTGACTGGGTTTTAGACGGGCTGTATCCATAGATTCTCGCAGCCTCCTCCTGGAGGTCGCCAAGATTGAATGGAGGGGGAGGAGGTATCGAACTAGTATGTTCCTCGTAGGATTCCACCGTTAAAAAGCCCTCATTCCTAATCCTCTCAGCCAGAGCATATGCTTCATTTTTCCTCTTGATCGAGTTGTTAACTAGTTCCAACGTTATTTTCACGCCATCCTTAGCGATGGTTGGGATAACGCTGTAGACCGGGGTTGGAATGAACAGGTTCCGCTCCTTCTCTATGTCGGAAACGTATTTTAGAGTAGGGGTTTGAACCCTGCCAGCGCTTAGGATGATTTTTTTCTTTGAAAAACTTTCCACAGTTCTCATTAAGGCTCTACTTACATTGATACCCCATAACCAGTCTAATTCATGCCTGCAAAGCCCTGCCTCAATCATTTCGTAATCCAGCCGAGTTAGCTTCTGGAACGCCTCCCGCAGCTCTGAGGGGGTCAGGCTTGAGAATTTTGCTCGGAAAGCCCTGCTGGGGTCGCCGTTGAATTTAATTATCAAGTACCCTATCACACTACCTTCGATATCGTAATCGCATGCGTTCACGAAGTAGCTACTGGTGATGCACAGTTTTCTCAAAGCCTCTAGGTAATTGAACGAGTGCGTCTTTCTCTTTTCAACCTCGTATAATGGAGCCCACTGGTAGGTGTAAACGGGGTAGCCGTTTTCCAGAGTTGTCAGCCCGTACAAGTGTCCAACGGAGCTTGCGACAATTATCTGGTGGATGCCGTCGCGTATTTCAAAGTAGGTTACGTTATTAATATTTCTTACAAAATACTTCTGGCTTAACGCGTCAGCTATTTTTCTCGCAGCCTTAGGCTTTTCAGCAATTACGAGTACCTTTCCCTTTAAATCCCATATACTAATGTATCCCGATCCCCGTTCAACCGCGTTGGAGGCGATTTTCGCGTCCGCCCTGAACAATCATAAACCCCGTGGAAAACTCTGTTTTTCGACCAACCCTACCCTACCGGTATTGGCGTGACCAATACTAGTAAAACTACGTAGGGAATTAAATAATGCCATGGCCTCTCATCATCATACTGATCCGCGCTACCGGGGTGTTGTCCTTTAGCAATAAAGCCTCTTAGTATGAATACTACTAGGGAGAGCAATAGGTAGTAGTAGCCGGCAGCATAATTCATCAACATTAAGGACAGCCCGGTTACAGCTAGCAGTGCAATAACAATTTTCCCTAGTTTTTCATGAGCCCTAGGCGACATCAAGCTTCGCAGAACATGTCCTCCGTCGAGCTGACCTATCGGTAGTAGGTTTAGAAACGTCACTATGAATATTATGTAGGTTATGAAGAGCAGTGGATGTATCAGCAAAACCTCCCCGTTCACAGGCTTCAGCATTAGAAGTAGCTTAAACCCTAGCGTTGTAAGAGGCATCGCCCCTATTTCCCCGGCTTCAGCTAGTTCAACAGCCTTCTCGTACGGGATTGACACTGAGCTGAACACTCCTACAACCCCTATCAGCAACCCTGCTAAGACCCCTGATAACGGGCCTGAAATACCTAGCCTCGCTAAATCTCTTCGAGAAGGTGGAAGAGTCTTCATCATTATCACAGCTCCGAAGGTTCCGATGAAACCCAGCTGAATAGGGGGTGCCGGTATGAATATAGGCCCCTCTATCAGCACGCCCTCCCTCTTGCTGGAGAACACGTGTCCGAGCTCGTGAACGCCTAATGCGAGCAGGAACAGGAGAGTGTACACTAAGGCTGTTGCAAACGGGTTTAACCCAATGGGTATTCCAAGCTTTGACGCTATCTCTGCGAAGCCGCTTGCCAGTCCGTAGCCTGTTAACCCGACTGTGAAAAACGTGGTGATCGTGAGCACTTGCTTGAACGGGATCCCTCTCTCGGGAATAGGTAGAAATCTTAGAACAGGGCGCTCACTCTTTATTTGTAGAACCATGTAGTGGTGGTTTTCAATGAAGAATTTGTAAATGTTCGAGAAAGCATCCTTGCCAACCGGTTTCTCAACATAAAAGTCGAATACTTTTCCGAGGCTACTCTGATACTCACTATACCCTACTACTAATATTCCATGTTTCGAGAATTGTTGATAAATACTTTCTAACATCTGTTGTGATGAGTTTGCTAACTGGAATGAGCTCGTATTTTCCATCCTCAACCCTCCTACGAATAGACATTGGTAAACTTGTTTTTAACAGCTCATATATGGCTACTGCAACAGGGTCTTTGATTTGGATACCGCTAACATCTATGAGGGTTGGCGCCCCAAGCGAGAGCTGGAGGGAACGTGCCCCGATAATTCTCGCTAATTCAAACCTTGTGAGCCTTGATGCAAATACTTCCGAGTATATTTTCCTAACGTCCACACTCATTCTCTTAAACACCTTCTTAAAGCAGGGCATTATTGAAAAATGGTGTAGAGGATTTATAAATTAAAATCTTTTTGATTGAAAAAGAGGTTTACGGGCTCCTTACTCGAAGCTCCCCGGAGGTGGTGTTTCGCCGCCTTCTTTCTTGCCCTTTTCCTCCTTCTTCACGGGGCTTGCAGCAATTATGTCGTCAATCTTCAATATCGTTATAGCAGCCTCCGCTGCAGTCTTCACCATGGATTCTTTAACAAGCAGAGGCTCTACTACGTTGTACTCAAGCATATTCTCCCTTACCTCTCCGGTCACGACATCGATCCCTGCGTACTTTTTGCCTACACTGTGGAGCTGCCTCAGCTTCATCAATGTTTCTAACGGATCCTTACCGCTTGACTCTGCAAGTATTAGCGGAATCTCCTCTATGGCTTGTGCGAATGCCTCGATTGCCAGCTGCTCCTTCCCTCCAACTTTAGCTGCGAACTCCCTTAACCTCATAGCCAGCTCGATCTCGACGGCGCCGCCTCCAGGCACTATCTTCGGAACCTTCATAACATTCCTCAGCACGTTTAAGGCGTCCTTTAGGCTTCTCTCAATCTCATCCATCACCATGTCGTTTGCTCCGCGAATAAGTATTGTCACAGCCTTCGGATTCTTGCAGCCCTCGATAAACACCATTTTATCATTACCTATTCTCCTCTCCTCTACCAGCTTAGCATAGCCTAGGTCCTCGGGTTTCAAATCCCTAACGCTACTGACTATTTTACCTCCGGAAGCTCTCTCCAACTTCTCAAGGTCGCTTCTCTTAACTCTTCTCACAGCCATTATCCCCTTCTTGGCGAGGAAGTGCTGGGCTACTTCATCAATGCCTTTCTGGCATATCACAACGTTAGCGCCGGTGGAGGCTATTTTCTCAACCATCTCCTTAAGCAGGTTCGCCTCCTCATCGAGGAATGCCTTGATCAGCTCGGGGCTGGTTATGTTGATTTTAGCGGTTATCTCTGGTTTCTCAACCTCTAAGGCCGCGTCCAGCAGTGCTATCTTAGCATCCTCAATCCTTCTCGGCATCCCTGGGTGAACAACCTCTTTATCGATAACGATGCCTTTTATCAGCTGAGTATCGATAACGTTTCCTCCCTTCTTCTTCTCTATTTTAACGTCATCGGTTCTGAAATCAAATGTCCCGTTCTCCTTAAGCTCTGCAACTGTTAAAGCGGCCTCAATAGTCATGTCAGCCAGCTTGTTGGATATCACGTTCCCTCCAATGTACTTGCTGGAGATTGTTGTCATAACCACTTTCTTCAAAGACTCCCTGTCAGTGGGCGATACCTTGTACGCTATGTCGCTGAGTATTTTGAGCGATTCTTTCAGAGCCTTTGTGTATCCTTCAATAATAATGCTGGGGTGGATGTTCTGGTCTAGGAGCTCCTCAGCCTTCGCAAGGAATGCTCCGGCAAGGACTACGGCACTGGTTGTACCATCCCCAACCTCAGCATCCTGGGCCTTAGCCACCTCAACTAGCAACTTAGCAGCAGGGTGTTGAACCTCCATCTCTTTTACAATAGTGGCTCCGTCATTAGTCACAGTTACGTCTCCAAAACTGTCGACCAGCATTTTGTCAAGTCCACGGGGGCCGAGACTGGTTCTTAAAACCTCAGCCAATGCTCTCGCAGCAGCGATGTTCCCGCGCAATGCCTCCCTGCCAATGGTTCTCCTCGTCCCTTCCTTCAACACGAGTACAGGTATTCCATACATTGCCATTTCTTCTCACCTAATCATTCTATAGAATCCATAAATTAATAGACATAAGGGCTTCTATATAAATTTTTCGCATCGGCCAATACTACCTGAAAACTATTAAAGTGTTGAAAACAGATTTAAAACAAGAACCGTAAAGTGAGTTCAATGTACGAGCTCAACAGCAGGGAAGAGTTTGAAAGAGCACTAACCGGTAACGAGTTAGTTATCGTAGAGTACTACTACCCGGGGAGTCAGGACAGCGCCATCTTAAGCGAAGCAGTGAAAGAGTTAGAAAAGCTGATCGACCCCAACATACTAGTCTGCAAGGTAAACGCGCTAAGGGAGGATGTAACAGGTGAAAAACTATCTCACACTCCAATGGTAAGGGTTTACTACCAGGGAGCATTGATTTTCGAGCAGAAAGGGGTTTTCGAAAACCTTGAGATGAATATCCAGGTTTTAAGACGGGGAATCCGCTCAACGCTCGCTTCAAAGGGCGTGAAAATAAGAGTTTGACCCGTGAATCAATCCCCGTTTAATTATGCTGAATGATTCTTCACCAGGTTGAACTCTCCAGGTTAATTAGACCTTAACGTCACGCTGGTTAATGTTCTCTATTATAAAGGAGATGTCCGATGGTTTCAAATATAACTGGTAGTAGATTCTTCCAGGGACTATGCTTTTCGAGCGGGGGGAGTACACTCCCGTGGAATTAGCTAAGACGTAGCCTAGTTCTAGAACACTTCTCAACTCGGCAACGCTTGCAGATTCCACGTACATTTTAAACTTATTGGCAAAGTCAAGCCGTGTTCTAACGTATTGCTCGCTAACAATATTGCCGCAGACATTGCAGGAGAGGTCGGTTGAGATAGAGTTGAAACCGCACCTTGGGCATTCTATGAGCTCTCTTGACATGTGCTTGTTCCATACTGCCTGGAGAGTAAGGATAAGGTCTTCTCTACCATATTTGCGGGCAAGCGAGTAAAGCTTAGAAGCGCCCGGTATGGTAGCCTTCCCTCCCCGGTAGATTACGTATTCAAGAATCTTCTCGTCGAAAGCGTCTAAACTCTCCAGTATTTTGAAAACGACTAGCTCATATATGTTTTGCATGTTTCTCTTAATTCTCTTCAACACTGTTTCAACATCCGGCTTACTCGAATACCCGGATGTAACTGCCTCGATGACTTCCCGGGAAATCGCTGTTTTCAAGTCGCTGGGAATGCTTAACTCGTTCAATCCCAGATATTCCAGTACTTCGCCCGACATCTTGTCTACTAGGTCATCTATTGAAAAGCTTTTGGAAGGCTTTCTCCTAGCCGACGTCTCTTTTGACTTGCTGGTTGCTACCTCAGGAACCTTATCACCCGAAGTTTTAGAATCCGATCTCTTGGAGCGAGGAATTAAAAACACCCCTTAAAAAGGGTTAAAGCGAAACTCCTTCAGGTATGCGTGCGTGCCTTGCAAGGCTTCCTGCCTTCTCGAAGTAATTACCTATAATGTAGCTCAACACTAGTTTAGCGATCTGTGGTTTCTCCCTTAGCTTGTATAAGAATTCCCTTATCTCTGCAACATCGGCTTTTCCTTTGAAAACTTCTTTCCTTATGGAGCTGACTATGTTGTAAACCAACTCATCGTAATCCTCCTCCGACTCCAAGTTGTCACCATAGTATTTCTCCAGTAATTCCTCTAAGATGTCCCCGATCGCTTCGTCGACAACGTCGACTACCGATTCTTCAGCGTCACTGCTCAACGTGTTTCACCTGAGATCCATTAAAAGAATACTAACTTATAAACTGATTTTAAACAACCTTACTGTTAGACCGTCTTCGTCAAGGAATGCTAGATCTTCGGGGATTTTTTGACGAGATCCAGCCTGTACTGGTCTCTCACAGCATCGTATAAGTATTCGACCACGCCTATCGAGTCCAGGCCATAGGGGATTGCAGCGTCGAAAACCGTGATCACGAGCCCGTCGTGCCCTACTCTATAGCCATTAACCATTTCATGACTCCTCACGATGTACTTACCATTTATCAAGCCAAGGGCCTTTGAGGAAACCTTCTTCCCGTATAAAACGCCCGCGCCTCTAGGTGAGTCAAGGAATTCAACGTTAAGCTCCACGGGATCACTCCATAGTATTTCCTCCAACATTTCAGGACTGGCTTTCCCCGTGTTTAACGAGAATGCCTCCTCGAAGCTAGAGGCCTCTAATACTTTAAGAGGTGGTCCACCGTGAAGCATTAATAATTCGCCGGAAAGGTAAGCCGTGAGAGGGAGGGTGTTGAAGAGGCTTAAAGCCTCACTGTACACTTTCTCCCCTTCCTCCCCGTATCTTTCAACTAGGACGCTCGGGAAATCATGCGGGTGTGGTACGAGCCAAGTAGGGGGCTCGTGATTTCCTCGTAGAAGAATGATTTGATCGTTGAAAGCTGCTTTCAAATAGAGGAGCAAGGCCAGGGTTTCAATTTGGTAGTCCCCTCTGTCAACATAGTCTCCTAGAAAAACCATTACATCGCTACCTCTCCCCAGTAGTTCAAACCTCTCTCCCAGTATTGTCAAAAGTGAGTGGATATCGCCGTGAAGGTCTCCGATAATGTGTAAGTTAACTCCTCTTTCAACCTCGATAATCCCTGGCTCATGGAAGACGTAGTTCTTGGTAGAGCTTTTAATTCTACCCGAAACGTTTCTCATCAATTCAATTACCTTCCTAGGATCGGATGCCTTATCCAGCACGTCTCTCAATATTTCATCCAGCCTACTCATGAATGTTTCCCTGGAAATATATCAGAGAAGTGTAATATAAGGGTAGACCTCGTACGAGGCTCCTTCAACAGGCTCGTGTGAAATTTTCGGGTTGTTAAGCCTCAAAGGATCACACCATCCGTGAAGGATTGCTAACATTGGGTGCTTGCTTAAAAGATGAATCTGATCCACACCGGTTAAGATTTCACTTTTAAACAGCAGGTTCACCAAGGTGTTGAGTATCGAGAGAGTTGGAGCCGCGATCCTTACCAGGGAATACACTCCTTGAGCCCTATACACTAGTCGAGGGTATAGTTTATTTTTAACATGCTTGTAGTAGTGGAATGGAATGCTTTTAAGCATGTATTTCTTCACAATATCCTTCAAGAACTCCGAAGTCTTGACATTGTTTTGAACCGGGGGATTGAAGAAATTAAATATTTCAAACAAGATAAGCTCGTCAATCTCATCCCTCACCATGGAATATTTTTCCTCGTCCATGGTTTTGAAAACTATCTTACGCTCGAGATGTTTTTCAATAGGTATCACGACTTCTTCCACATACCCGGAGAAGACGACGTGGCAGAGCTGATTGTTAATTCTCAAAACCTCTTCTGGGATAACCACTGGTTCTAAAAGATACATCATTATCAACGGTTTCTTGTTATAGGAGTAATACAAGGATAGTGTTCTAACGTTCTTATCAATACATTGCAAAACATCTGCCTTCTGAGACATCTCTATCATTACGAAGGATGGTTTATGCTTTCCCAGAGAGCCCAGGTTTACGTTATAATACTTGTAAAGAACCTCATTCTCCAACCCCTTTGTGATTAGTGATGAAATATAGGATGGTTTCAATCCAAGGGTTTGAGATATTTCCTTAAGCCTCATACCTGAATTATACAGCTCTATAATCCTCCATAAGTCGTGTAGTTTTGAATAGCTAAGTCTCATTGAAGACTCCTTCCAGGACCAGTGTTAATATAGTCTCCAAGTCACCGATGTTTAAGGCTTTGACTATCTCCTTGTAATACGCTGTAAACATGTCGTCTGTTTCCTCCACTAGGAGGCCCAGTTTCTCGAACAATTCCTTCCTTTCACTGCTAATGCTTCTACCAGTGTAGTTGATTCTTAGAACCCCGTCTCCAAGCCTGATAAGTATTGTCTCATCTCCTCTTGCAACCCTGAATATTGTGAAATAGTGTAGAGCACCCCTTAGGTCCCTCTCCCTTATCCTCTTCTCCGTGAATCCATCAGCACCCAGTTTCTCCCTTAAGAAACTCCTTATCCATTCCCCAATTACTTCTTCAGTGGCTACCATTTTCTTCACCACCATACGGTTCAGACGCGGCCAAGGCTCAACATTAGCTAAATCAGCACGCTCGTTTAGAGCTCATCGCGCTAGCTCGCACCGGGGATACTCATCACTTTTAAGCTTAAAACCGTGGTTTTGCTCGGTCAAATGCCTTCAAATCATCAATCATTGTCGGGAGTACTCGTCATCGCTGCCAATGTTAAGTTTTTCCCTTAGCTTCTTTTTAACGTTTTCAGCCACTATTGCTCCGTCAATCCTCCCTCTCACAAGCTTCATGGTCTCGCTCATCGCGATCGCGAAGGCTTTCTCTTTCTTTGCTAGAAGCTTCTCCCTGTGCTTCTCTATAACATCCTCGATAATTCTCCCTAATTCATCCATGCTAAGCCTGGTGATGCCTAGCTCTTTCACTAATTCCTCAAGCCTTTTCCCAGGGTTAAGCAATGCTTGCTTCATCAAATCCGGTATTGCTTCCTTGGAGATTTCCCCCCTGGAGAGCAAGCCCACTATTTCCTCAATCAACTCGTCTGTAACGTTCTCAACAGGAACATTCTCCTTCCTAAGAGAGGGGATCGTGTTAACTAGTATTGAAGCAATAATGGAGGGCTGAACGCTTCCCCAGTACTTATCGACGAGCTTCTCATACAGGTCAAGCCTGAGATCCTTGATAAGCGTGCTCGCTAATTCAGCGCTCAACCCGTGTACTTCAACGAACCTTTTCAACTTAACATCGGGTGGTTCTGGAACAATTTTCAAAGCTTTCTCGATCAAACCAGGGGTGACGTACACGAGCGGGATATCCGTCTCCGGGTACATTCTCGCTGCTCCTGGACGCGGCCTCGTATACTTTGATGTTCCATCAGGGTTTGCACTCCTAGTCTCCTCTGGAACTCCTACTACCGCTTGCCTCGCCCTCTCCACCACTGCTTTCAAGGCTTTGATACACTTATCACGTTGATCAGCAACGATTACTATCGCATCTTCACCCGGGTTCGCGGCAAGCGTCTTGTAGAGTGTTTCAACCTCCTGAGCCGTTATCCCATAGTTCGGCAACTCATCCGTGTGGAATATTCCGCCAACACCTCCCCATACTTTAGCGTAGTCCGATAGCTCCGTGCCAAACCGCCTCCCAGGCTGCACCTCCCTGCCCAGCAGACCTTTGAACCCTTTCAGCACGACAGCGTATACCCCGCCTCCCGGGGTTGTTAAGGATTTCCTTATAATCTTTGATGACGTGTTTTTGAAGACCTCGGTTACATCCACGATTTCTTCTTTCAAATCCTCTGGTTTCACATTTCTCTTCAATAATTCATCCCTTATCTCTAGAAGCCTCTGCTGGCGCAGGGCTTCGAGCTCTACAACCTTGGGGATTAAGTAGAGGTGTTGCACTCCTTTAATCTCAACCTTGGCACCATCACGGATGCTGACGTTGAGATCCTGTCTTATAGTGCCCAGCCCTCTCTTAGCGTAGCCAGTCAGCCTTACCAACTGCCCGAGCTTCAAGGCAACCCTCATGGCTTCCTCGGGATCGTTGATATCGGGCGCTGTGGCTATCTCCACTAGAGGGATTCCCAACCTGTCAACGCGGTAGTAGACCTTGTTCCCTTCCTCACTCATCTTCCTGGCAGCATCCTCCTCAAGACACAGTGTTTGAATCCCTATCCTCTTCTCCCCATCCATGATGAAACCGTTCAACGCTATTAACGCAGTTCTTTGAAAACCGCTCACGTTACTCCCATCCACCACAATCTTCCTCATAACATGCACTTCATCCACCACTCTCATGTTTAACGCCTTGGCAATTGCTAATGCAACCGTCAACGAGTCCTCATCCAGGTGATGCGGTGGTTCCTCGTCAACTTCCACGAGGCATGATGATTCCGGCGGAGCCTCGTATACGAATATCCGCTCCTTCCTCCACTCTAACATAGCCGCAGGGTCTACTTCCCCGGTCTCGCTCTTGGCAGGTCTTAAGCCTCTTTCTATGTGAAACTTAGGCTGCTCCTCCACCAGCCTTGTAGGGCATTGGCAGAAGAGCTTCCTGGGAGTGTCTAGTTGAACGTGGATTTCGAGACCAACCCTCAATCCTAGTGATTTAAAGTCAAGCTCACTCATGAGACCACCTGGGGTATAGTTCTAAAGTATGCCTCTCGTTGATTTCCCCGGCAATATCGGTCTGCATTAGCTGTCTAACCTCGGCAAGGTTCTTAGTCACGGAGCCCAGTATCCACGATAGCTTCACGTAAGCGGTTTCAGGCAACATGTCTGAAGCCGGTATAACTCCTGCTTCAAGAAGTCTTCTCCCAGTGCTGTAAACGTTAAGGTTTACACGCCCGAATAAGCACTGGCTTGTCATAACGACGGGGATTTCATTCTCAACAGCTCTTTTTAAGGAATCAATCAGCGAGTTAGATACGTGTCCAAGGCCGCTTCCCTCTATCACTATACCGCTGAATTTTTTATCTACCAGGAAGTTTACTACCTCCTCCTGAAGGCCAGGGTAGGCTTTCACGATCGCAACTTTATCGTCAAACTTGTTCCTCAACAATGCCTCCTTGCTACGATCTCTTTTCTCTAAAATCCTGCCAACAATTCTAATCTCCCTGATATAGGGGTATACTAGCGCTATAGGCTTGTCGTTAACGGGTTGGAAAGCGTCTCTCCTGCTTGTGTGCATTTTCCTTGCTTTAACACCCCTCAGCACTACAGCGTAGCTGTCCGAGGACTCTCCATGCATAACTATGACTGATTCAGCGAAGCTTGCTTTGAAAGCTGTTAGAACCGCTGAGTATAGGTTGAAGAAGGAGTCGCTACTGGGCCTGTCACTGCTTCTCTGAGAGCCTACGAAGACTATGGGAACCGGCTTCCCCCCTATTGAGAATGCGAGGGCTGCTGCAGAATAGCTCATCATGTCGGTTCCGTGTGCAACAACCACTCCTTCAGCCCCGTTAGCTATTTCCCTATATACTTCTAAAGACAGCTTCTCCCAGTCGGAAGGCGTTATGTCCTCGCTGAACTTCTTCATAATCTCGCGAACGTTTAGAAAGCCTACATCGCTTAGCTCCGGCGCCCATTCCAGTAGCTCCTGCGGGTCAAGCAACGGGGTCACCGCCCCCGTCACATAATCCACCTTAGATGCTATCGTGCCTCCTGTGGCAAGAATTGATACGAATGGTTTCTTCAGCGAAGCCTCAGAGCCAGTGGTTCCCGGGAGCCCTTTCTTCTTAGACAGTAAAACTATCCTGGTCTCTAACTCTACTTTAACACCGATGTTGTACCCGTTAGAGAGTTTTAACACTAATACCGGTCTGTTAGAATACAAGAGCTGTCTCGGCATTAACACGCCTGTGAAAGACTCCCCATCCGGGTTGTCAACCCTGATCACATCTCCAGGCTCCGCGCCCGCTTCCCTCAGCTTAGAAGCCATGAACCCTGTATAACCATGGTAAATCTCCATGAAAACTCACAATGGAGATTATGGGGGTTATAGGTTTAAAAAAGGATTATCCTTGATAATCAGGAAGGACCTCTGGAAGACCTGTCTTTCTCGAATAGTACTTGTTTAAAACCCTGTGCCCTAGAACCAGTAGCACTACGCCTGTGGGCAGTAGTATCAGCGGGTTTGTTAACCCAGCAGCGAACAGTAAGTAAAGGATTAGTGAGACACCTGCGGCAAAGGTTCCATAAGGCATTTGAGTGGTTACGTGGTCAATGTGATCGCTCCCGCTGAACATTGACGACATAATAGTCGTATCGCTTATCGGTGACACGTGGTCGCCGTAAATACCTCCTCCGAAAACAGCGCCAACAGATGCGGCAGCGATCATGTAGGCTAGATTTATATCATTGTAT